>NZ_JBHUSC010000003.1:217138-241435 GCF_042673805.1 Streptomyces sp. NPDC057010
AACCCCCCCCCTAACTCCCCCCCCTCCGCGCCCGCCGGGGGGTATATCACTTGGTGCCGCGGCGACCTGGGGGGGGGCGGGCCCCGTGTCGTGGCCCCCCCCCGCCCCTGGGGGAATCCCGCCGAAACATTCAGACGACAAGTACCGGCTTCACGGTGCGGCCCTGCTCGGCGTCCTCGACGGCCTGCTCGATGTCGTCGAAGCCGTAGGTCCGGATGAGCTTGTCGAACGGGAAGCGGCCCGCGCGGTGCAGCCGGATGAGCTCCGGGATGAGCAGGGCCGGTACGCAGTCGCCCTCGACGACACCCTTGACGGTCCGTCCGAAGAGCTGCGAGATCCCCAGCGAGGCCTCCTGGCCCGCGCCGGCGGAGCCGACGATGGCCGCGGTGCCGCCGATGCCGAGGACGGCGACGGCGGTGCGAACGGTCTGGGGCAGGCCGACGGCGTCGACGGCGAAGTCGGCTCCCTGGCCGGTGAGGGCGAGCACGTCCTCGACGAGGGTGGCCGAGTCGGCGCGGAAGGTGTGGGTGGCGCCGAGTTCGCGGGCCAGCTCCAGCCGGCTGTCGTGCAGGTCGACGGCGATGATCGTGCCGGCGCTGACGATCCCGGCGGCCATGACGGCGGCCAGGCCGACGGCGCCCGCGCCGATGACGACGATGCTGCTGCCCGCCGGCGGCTTGAGGGAATTCAGTACCGTCCCGGCGCCGGTCTGGAGGCCGCAGCCCATCGGGCCGAGGAGTTCCAGCGGTACGTCCGCGCAGTCGTCGGGGATGCGTACGACGCTGCGTTCGTTGACGACGGCCTCGGTGCTGAAGGAGGACTGGCCGAAGAAGTGTCCGCGCAGTTCCTCGCCCTCGGCGTCGCGGTAGGCGGTGCTGCCGTCCCGGCGGCTGCCCATCAGGTTGACGCCGAGGAAGGAGGAGCAGTGCATCGGGTGTCCGGTGCGGCAGCCGCGGCACTGGCCGCAGCTCATGGGGGCCAGGACGACGCGGTCGCCGACGGCGACCGAGGTGACCGCGGCACCGACGGCCGTCACCACACCGCTGCCCTCGTGGCCGAGGACGGCGGGCGCCCCGGGCGGCAGGACCTGGTCGCGGGCGAGCAGGTCGGTGTGGCAGAGGCCGCTTCCGACGATGCGTACGGCGACCTCGTCGAGGCGCGGCCCCTCCACCTGGATCTCCTCGATCCGGAACGGCCCTCCCTTCTGCCTGACGATCGCGGCCTTGGTGACAGCCATGCGGTGGTTCCTTCCTGCGTTCACGGGTGATGGGGTGGATCTGGATCGGTGTGTTCACGACTCCCGCCCGGGCCCGACGGATGCGGACCCGGGCGGGTGTCGTGGCTCGCGGTTGAGCGGCGGGTGGGGGGTCAGGCCGTGCGGACGGCCCGGACTCCACCGTTCTCGAATGCGAGGTTGTGCTCCTGCGGGACGGGCAGGTCCGCGAACTCGAACGGGGCGAGCGGGCGGTCGGCCATGACCAGCCACGCCAGCCCGGTACGCGGGTCCGCGAGGACGGTGTCCAGGGCGTCGACGACGCTCTCGACGGTCGACACCGCCATGCCCGCCCGGGCCAGCTCCGCCATGCGGTCCGCGATCAGCGGGGTGTCGACGAGGCCGGGACACAGGGCGTTCACGGAGATCCCGTCGGCGGCGAGGACCGGCCCGAGGGACCGGACGAGGCCGACGACGGCGTGCTTGCTCGCCGAGTAGAAGACCTCGAACGAGGGCCGCATCCCGGTGGCGCTGGCGGTGACGACGATCTTGCCGCCGGTGGCCTTGAGCGGGCCGTGGGCGGCCTGGATCCCGTACACGACGGAGTCGAGGTTGATGCCCATGAGCCGCCGGTAGCGCTCGACGTCGAAGCCCTCGCCGATCGACGTGCTGCCGATGGTCCCTGCGTTGAGGTGGACGACGTCCAGCCGGCCGAAGCGGTCGACGGCGGCGGCCACCGCGGCCTCGTTGTCCGCGAGCTCACGGACGTCGGTGCGGACGAAGTGGGCGCCGGTCTCGGCGGCGAGTGCCGCCCCCTGGCCGGCGTCCACGTCCGCGATCACCACGGGGCTTCCGTTCCGGGTGAAGCGGCGGACGGCCGCGGCGCCGATGCCGCTGGCCCCGCCCGTGACGAGGACGACGGGCCGCCCGTCGGTGTTCGGTGACTGCTCCACTGGCTGCTCCACGATCAGGCCGGGAGCTGCACGGACAGCTTGTGGCGGAAGATGTCCTTCGGGTCGTACTTGGCCTTGACCTGCTGGAGCTTGGCGTAGTTGCCCTTGTAGTACAGGGTCGTCCACGGGACGCCGGAGGTGTTCCAGGCCGGGTCGGCCAGGTCCGTGTCGGGCCAGTTGACGAAGCAGCCGTCGTAGCGGTCGTTCGGGACCGGGACGCCGCCGGTGTCGGCGTACAGGTCGCGATAGAACTCGCGGTTCCAGGTCTGGTGCTTGGCGTCGTCGGCGGGCACGTCCCAGCAGCTGAAGACCGAGGCGAGCATGATCGCCGTGCGGTGCACGGAGGCGCTGGCGTTCTCGGCGGTGGCGTTGATCTGGCCGCCGAAGGAGCCGAGGCTGAAGCTCGACGCGGTGTGGGAGTAGGTGGTCGAGGTCAGCTTCGAGTAGATGAGCGCCGCCTGCTCGTCGGTGTAGCGCTTGCGCAGCAGCGCGCCCTTGGTGCGGGAGCGCGGCGGGCCGGTGACGCCCATGGCCACGGCCGTGTCGGCGGCGTTCACGGTGGTGTACTGCCACGGCTGGCGGCCGGTGTTGAGCAGCAGGGGGCGCGCCGTGACGTTGGCGGTCAGCGCCGTCATGAAGTCGTTCAGCAGGGTCTCGTTGGCCGGGTCGGCCGGGTCGACCTGGGCGGAGACGAAGATCTTGCCCGCTTCCTTGCGGGGGGCGATCAGGGAGGCGTACAGCTGGTTGCCGCGCTGGCCGGGGGCGCTGTACTGCTCGTGCCAGGTGCCGAAGTTCTTCAGCAGCTGGATGAAGGACACCTGGTCCATGTCGGCCCAGTTCCAGATGGCGCGGGCGGTCATGATGGCCTGGGGCCGCTTGGGCAGCTGATCCTGCGGCTTGACGGAGGTGACGTTCGGCGTGCGCAGCCAGAAGCGGCTGACGACGCCGAAGTTGCCGCCGCCACCGCCGGCGAACGCCCACCACAGGTCGCGGTTCGGGTCGGCGGCGTCGCGGGTGGCGATGACCGTCTTGACCTCGCCGGCCGCGTTCACGTGGTTGACCTCGACGGCGTAGAGGTGGTCGGAGACCAGGCCGTGCTGGCGGGAGAGGGCGCCGACGCCGCCGCCGATGATGTGGCCGCCCGCGCCGACGGCGGGGCAGGTTCCGGCGGGGAGGGTGACGCCCCAGCCGTAGTCGAGGTTGCGGTAGATCTGGCCGAGGGTGGCGCCGGGCTCGATGCAGAAGGCCGCCATGTTGTCGTCGTACGTCACCGAGCGCATCTCGGAGAAGTCGATGATCACCTGGTTGGCCGGGTCCTCGACGAGGCCGGCGAGGCCGTGGCCGCCGGAGCGGACCGCGATCCGCTTTCCGGCGGCGTAGGCGTCGGCGACGGCCCGGTTCACCTGGTACGGCGTACGGACGATCCGGAAGTATTCGGGATTGGCCTTGTACAGCTTGTTCCAGTTGCGAAGCTGAAGTTCCCCGTAACGGGGATCCGACGACGGAACAACGACCGAGGGGCTGTTCTCGATCTTCCCCGAAGGCGGCGGCGAACCCGGGTCGACGGCCTGGGCCACCTGGGGCACGGCGAGGCCTGCGGCCACGGCTCCGGCCCCCACAATGACACTTCGTCTGGCGTAAACGGACACAGCAAAGTCCCCTTGATGCATGGAATGCGGGAAGGTTGGAGTGATTTCCTAGGGGAGGTTATCGGCCATCACCGGAAAACAACTCCCCTAAGAAACCCCAACAAACAGCCGGCAGAACATGACGGACTTTCACCCGCTCACGGCCGCCGACACCGGTGTCGCACTACTTCTGCGCGGCCGCCTCGGGCCGCTTCGGCCGCACGTTGATGAGCGTGCCCGAGACCACGGCGCCCACGAGGGCGACGCCCGCCGCGACCGCACAGGCCAGGGCGAGACCGTGGACCGCCGCCTCCTGCTCCGCACCGGCCGCCCCCGCGTGGGAGGCGAGGTACGTGGCGGCAGCGCTGGTTGAGACCGTGTTGAGCAGGGCCGCGCCGACGGAACCGCCCACCTGCTGCGAGGTGTTGACGACCGCGGAGACGATGCCGGCGTCCCGCGGTTCGGCCGCGGCCATCGCCGTCTGGAAGACGGGCACGGCGAGGTTTCCGACGCCCAGGCCGAAGAGGATCAGGGCGGGGAAGACGCCGGTGAGGTAGCCGCTGTCCGGGGTGAGCCGGGTCAGGACGAGCAGCCCGATGGCGGAGATGACCAGACCGGCCGCGATCATGACGTTCGGCCGCAGGCGCAGCAGCAGCTTGCTGGCGACCTTGGTGGAGTAGACGGCCGCCGTGACGATGTAGGCCAGGAAGGCCAGACCCGTCTTGAACGGCGAGTACCCCATGACGGACTGGAGCTGGTACGTCATGCCGAGGAACATGCCCAGCATGCAGAACGCCGAGATGCTCATGGCGAGGAACGCACCGCCGCTGTTGCGGTTGGTGAGCACGCGCAGGGGCAGCAGCGGCCGCTCCGACCTGTGCTGGACCAGGACGAAGGCGCCCAGCAGCACGACGGCCCCGCCGAGCGCCCCGAGGATGACGGGAGAGTCCCAGCCCTGCGAACCTCCTTCGCCGAGGCCGTAGATGAGGGCCAGCATGCCCGCCGTGGCGAGGATCGCGCCCGGCACGTCGAGCTTGGTGTCCCGGTTGCGCTCGGGGTTGACCAGGGCGAGGTAGCCGCCGATCAGGATGGCCGCGGCGAAGAAGATGTTGATGTAGAAGCACCAGCGCCAGTCGAGGTAGTCGGTGAGCGCTCCGCCCAGGATGAGGCCGGTGGCGCCGCCGGACATCGAGATGGCGGTGAAGATGCCGAAGGCCTTGGCGCGTTCGGCGGGGACGGTGAAGGTGCTGCTGATCAGGGAGAGGGTGGAGGGGGCGATCAGGGCGGCGAAGACGCCCTGCGCGGCGCGCGCGCCGACGAGCATCCCCGGCGTGGTCGCGGCCCCGCCGATGGCGGAGGCCAGCGAGAAGCCGATGACGCCGATCATGAGGGAGCGCTTGAGGCCGAGGACGTCGCCGACGCGCCCGCCGAGGAGCAGCAGCCCGCCGAAGGTGAGGGCGTAGGCGGTCACCGTCCACTGGCGGGAGGCGTCGGTGAGGCCGACGGCCTCCTGGGCGGAGGGCAGCGCGACGGCGACGATCGTGGCGTCCAGCCAGACCATCAGCTGGGCGAGCGAGATGATCACCAGTCCCCACCAGCGGGTGTCGCGCGCGCCGGTCTTCGCGGCCGGAGCGCCGGCCAGGGTGTCGGTCACGTCTCGCTCGTCTCGGTGTAGGTGATGGCGCGCGAGGGGCACAGGTAGGCCGCCTCGCGGACGAGTGCGAGCTCGTCCGCGGGGACTTCGTCCTCCAGGACGATGACGGTGCCGTGCTCCTCCTGGTCGAAGAAGTCGGGCGCGGCCATGACGCACTGGCCGGCGCCGATGCAGACGGCGGTGTTCGCCGTGATGTGAAGGGTCATGGTGGGCTCCGTTACCAGGCCACCGGCAGTTCGGCGAGGCCGAAGACCAGGCCCTGCTTGACCTCGATCTCCTCCACGGGGGAGGCGAGGCGCAGGGTGGGCACGCGGTCGAACAGCGTGCGCAGGGCGACGTCGAGTTCGACGCGGGCCAGGTTCTGGCCGATGCACTGGTGGATGCCGAAGCCGAAGCTGAGGTGGTTGCGGACGTTGCGGTGGATGTCGAGCTCGTTGGCCCGCTCGAACTGGGCCTCGTCGCGGTTGGCGGCGGGGTTGAGGAAGAGGATGCCGTCGCCCTCGCGGATGGTGACTCCGGCGATCTCGATGTCGGCGGTGGAGACGCGCGACAGGCCGCCGGTGAGGGACAGGAAGCGCAGCAGCTCCTCGACGGCGTTCTTCCACAGGTCGCCGTCGGCCTTGAGCTCGGCGAGCTGCTCGGGGTGCTCGAGGAGGGTGAGCACGCTGAGGGCGACGGTGTTGGCGGTGGTCTCCTGGCCGGCGATGACCAGCACCAGGGCGTAGCGGACGAGTTCGTCGCGCTCCAGGGTGCCGGCCTTGACCTGGGTGACGAGGTCGTCGAGGAGGCCCTCGCCGGGGGTGGTCTCCTTGGCGATGAGGAGCTTGCCGAGGTAGTCGGCGAGGTCGCTCATCGCGTCGACGACCTGCTCGGGGTCGAAGCGGCGGTAGGTGAGGTCCTCGAAGTAGTTGCGGTCCTCGTACGGGATGCCGAGGAGCTGCGAGAGCACCATGGCGATGAGCGGCTTGACGTAGACCTCGAGGAGGTCCGCTGAATTGCCGGAGGCAACCATCTCGTCGGCGAGAGCGGTCGCGGTCTTCTCGATCTCCGGCTTGATGCCGGCGATCTTCTTGAGGGTGAAGCTCGGCAGGACGTCGCGCCGCTGCTTGGTGTGCTGCGGCGGGTCGGTCCTGATGAGGGCGCCGATGGCCGCGGAGCGCGGGGTCTGGAGCTGGGTGAGCGCCGGGATCGGCATGGGGAAGTTGGGGTGGAAGCGGTCGACCGACATGGCCGGGTGCGACATGAGTTCGCGGGTCTCGGCGTGTCCGGTCACCGCCCACAGGGGCCGGCCGTCCCACTGGCGCACCCGGGTCACCGGGCCGATGGCGCGCAGGTCCTCGTACTCGGCCGGCGGGTGGTAGGGGCACTTGCGGGTCATGGGCAGTTCGGGCAGCGCTTCCGTCGATTCGGACGCGAGCGTCTCCGTCATCGGGGGTCGTCTCCAGTCTGGGTGTGTCGGGGTCGGGTCGCGGGCGCGCCGCTCACGGGGCGGGCGTCAGGAAGTGGCCGTCGACGCGGACGAGTTCGCCGGTGACGTTGCTGTTGGCCGCCGAGCCGAGGAAGACGACGGTGTTGGCGACGTCCTCGGGGGAGGTGTTGCGCTTGGTGGCGGCGGCTTCGGCCGTGAAGTTGAGCAGGCCCGGCGACATGGGCTTGTCACCGGGGGTGAAACCGGGCAGGACGGCGTTGGTGAGGATGCCGGCGCGGCCCAGTTCGCGGGACATGACGCGGGTCAGGCCGTGCAGTCCGGCCTTGGCGGCGGCGTAGGCGGAGCGGCCCGGGTAGCCGTCCTCGGCGAAGGTGGAGGAGACGTGCACGATGCGGCCCCACTTGCCCCGCCGCATGCCGCCGACGACGGCGCGGCTCAGCAGGTACGGGCCGAGCAGGTTGGACTGGAGGGAGGCCGCGAAACGCTCGGCGGGCTCGGTTTCGAAGAGTTCGCCGTGCCCGGGGAAGCCGGGCATGGCGACGGCGTTGTTGACGAGCACGTCGACGGTGCCCCACCGGTTCTCGACGGCCGTCATGAAGCGCGTGATGGAGGCCGGGTCGCCCTGGTCCAGCTGCTCGGCGACGACCTCGCCTCCGGCCAGTCCGGCACGGCGCACGGTCTCCTGGGCCCCTCCGGGGTTGCTGTGGTAGGTCGCGACGACCTGGGCGCCCTCGGCGGCGAAGGCCACGGCCGCGGCCCGGCCGATGCCGCCGCTGGCGCCGGTGATGACGACGACCTTGTTCTTGAGTCCGAAATCCACGGTTCTCCTCTTGAATATTCTTTTTGTGCCTTTAATCGGGGCATGCGTGAGCCGCCGCGGGGCTCGCGGCGGCTCACGCCTTGGTTCAGCCCAGCCGGGAACGGAGTTCCTGGCGGTCGGCGAGCTGAAGTTTTCGGTAGGTGCGGGTCAGGTGCTGTTCGACCGTGCTCACCGTCACGGACAGTTCGCGGGCGATCTTCTGGTTGGAGACGCCCTTGGCGGCCAGCACGGCCACGCGCCGTTCGGAGGGGCTGAGCTGCTGGAGGCACACCGTGTTGCGGTCGTAGATCTTGTAGCGCGGTACGTCGGCGTCGGTCTCGGAGAGCAGTCCGCCGCTCTGCAGTCCGGCGGCGACCGTGGCCAGCTGCGGCGTTCCGATGGCCTCCCGCAGCTGCTCGAAGATCGCCTCGCGGGTGTCGAAGCGGCTCTCCCCCGCGTCCGTGCCGGCGAGGAGCAGCCCGGGCCGGTCCAGTGCCTGCACGATGTACTCGACGGACTTGCTGTAATCCCCCATGGCCATGTAGGCCGCGGCGACCGAGAGCCGCCAGGGGATCCGGCGGTCGTGGTCGAAGCCCCAGTCGGCCAGGATCCGTCCGCAGCGCAGGAAGTCCGCGAGCCCGAGGAGGTGGTCCCCGGTCGCCAGGTGGTGGTGGCCGCGGGCGTAGAGGTAGCCGAGCCCGTACCGGGTCTCGAACATGGACTCCGGGAGCCGGCGCCGCAGCAGCACGGCGCCCTTCGCGGAGGTGCCGGCGAGGGTGTGCGCGTGCAGCAGCGTGCCCAGCGGTCCGCCGATCCGCACGCCCCAGCGGGAGGCGGGCAGCATCCGCAGGGCCAGGGTCCCGTCCGCGACGGCCGCGGCGTGGTCGCCGGTGCGCAGGGCGGCCTCGGCGCGCAGCGCGGTGAGCGACGCCCGCCACGGCATGGCCTGGCGGTCCGTGGTGTCCGCCAGGAACCGGTCGCACCAGGAGCGGGCCTGCTCGGGGCGTCCGCCGTGGACGTGCGCCCAGAGGGCGGCGAGCGTGGCGGGCGCCATCTCGTCGGTGAAGATGCTGCGTTCGAGCGCCTGGTCCGCGAGCTGGGCGGCGTGCGCGGGCTCGGTGCGGCCGGTCAGCGTCCCGGCGAGGGACCAGGCGGCGGCGTACCGGGCGCCCTGGACCGAGGTGGTGTCGATCCGCTGGCGCGGGGCCCGCTCGTCCACGGCCTGGCGCAGCAGGCCCGGGAACTCGGCGGCGACCAGGAGCTTGCCGGCCTCCAGGTCCATCAGGCGCAGGTCCTCGCGGGCCGTCAGGTCGTGGATGCCCTGGTCGATGCTGCCGAGGATGTCCCGGGCGTCCCACAGCGTTTCGAGCCGGCGGCCGGAGATGCGGAACTCCTCGCCGGTGCTGCGCTGCGGGGGCCGCGGCGGCACGGGGCCGTTGTGGAAGGACTCCAGCCAGCGCGCGGCGTCCTCCGCGGACGCCCCGTCCTCCTTGAGGGCGACGGCGGTCTGCTTGCCGAGGGTGACCCGCCGGCGGCGGGGCATGTCCCCGAGGATGGCGCCGCGCGCCACCTCGTGGCGGAACCCGCCGGCCGCGAGCAGGCCCGCCGCGACGAGTTCGCGCGTGGCCTCCTCGACGACGGCGACCTCGTTGCCCGAGATCTCGGCGATCAGGCGCGCCGACTCGTGCTCGCCGGCGGCGGCGATCGCCTCGGCGATCTCCCGCACCTCGGGGTCCAGGCGGTGCAGGGTCTCCAGGACGGCGCGTGCGTAGCCGGGGCCGATGGGGACCTGGGGGCTCTCGCCGGGGGCCGGGTGCCGGTCCCGGTCCGCCGCGAGGTCACGCAGCAGGGCCGCGGTGACGAGCATGTTGCCGTTGGAGAGCCGCAGCAGCCGGGAGGCGGTGTCGGCGTCGAGGCCGAGGCCGAACTCGGACTCCGCCAGGGTGACGAGCTGCTCGGGCAGCAGCGAGGTGAGCGAGATCTTCCGGAACGTCGAACGGCCGGTGAGCTCCTGGGCGAGCCAGTGGAAGCCGTGCGGCGAGCTGACCCGGTCGGTGGCCACGACGAGGACCGGACGGTCGCCGATGGCCGAGGCCAGCCGCGAGAGGAAGCCGGCCGAGGCGGGGTGCGCGTGGCGCAGGTCGTCGACGCACACGAGCACGGTGCTCCGGTAGGAGAGCTCCACGATGTGCGCGATGGCCTCGTCGGCCTCCAGCTCCCGGTCCTCCGGGGCGAGATCGGAGTCGTCCGGGAACTCGGCCTGTACGCCGAGGAGTTGGCGGGACAGGCCCAGCGGTCCCGTCGGCGTGAAGCGCGAGCAGTCGGCGCGGAGCACCAGAGCACCGCGCTGCGCGGCGTATTCGGCGAAGGAATGGAGAAGCGTCGTCTTGCCCGCGGCGACCGGACCGGTCACGAGAGCGGTTCTTCCGTACCCCGCGGTCGCATCGGCAAGGATGTCGCGGAGCACTTTCCATCCGAATGCATTGTGGATGGAAGTCATCAGGTTTGTCCCCCAGTTTGCGTCTTCGAACCGCTGCGCCCCAGCGGCACGTGATCCCTCGCGGGCACCGGCCCCGCGAGCGGGGCGGTTCAGCCCCAGCCCTGGTCGTCCGGGTGCGTGTCGCCCTGACCCGCGGCGGCGGTGGCGACGGGGCCCGTCCGGTCCGCGGAGTGGCCCGGGCCCGCGCTCACGACGAGGAGTCCGGCGACGGCCGCGGCGGCAAGGGCGAAGTTGGCGAAAGTACGCAGGTCGACATGCATGGGCTTCATCGGTTCCCCCAGAACAATGAGCGGAAAAGCGTGCCAAGAACGGCAGATAACTCCCTGGTCAGCGGTGTTCCCCCCGCTGTCGGCAATCATCACAGTCAGGGGGCGGCCGACCCCGGACTGCGTAGGATCCACTTGGCGACTGGCTGAAAGTGGAGAGGATCCAAACCGTGCCAAACATAGACATACCGGACGCCTCCAGCGTCCCCCGGGCGGACACGGTCACCCATCGGGTCTACTCCTACGCGGTCCAGCGCGTCTGCATCGACGTGCCCACCTGCGCCGAGGACCTCGGCCTCCCCGCCCCCCAAGTCGAGTCGGCCGTGGCGGACTTGGCCAAGCTGCGGCTGCTGCGGCCCACCGCGGAGGGACGCGGCCAGTTCGTCGTCGTCGACCCCGCCTCCGCCTCCCTCCAGCTCCTCTCCCCCTACGACGAGGAGCTGCGCGCCCGGCAGCACGCGGTGGAACAAGTACGCCAGCAGATGCACAGCCTGCTGCCGCTCTACCGCTCCAGCACCTCCGACGGCTCCCGCTCCTCGGGCATCGAGCGCATCGACGACCTCGACGCGGTGCGCGGGGTCCTGGGCCGGCTGGCGGACGAGTGCCAGTCGGAGGTCATCACCTCCCAGCCGGGCGGCGCCCGCAGCCCGGAGGTCCTCGAGGAGACGGCCCGCCGCGACAGCGTCATCCTGGCCCGCGGGGTGCGCATGCGCACCCTCTACCAGCACACCGCCCGGTTCGACCAGCCCACCCGGGACTACGTCACCAAGATCATCGGCAACGGCGCGGAGGTCCGCACCACCGGAAGCGGGTTCACCCGGGCCATCGTGTACGACAGGACCACCGCTGTCATCACCCTGCCCGACAACCCGCGGGGCGCCGCTCTCATCCGCGACCCCGACGTCACCCAGTTCGTGGTGCAGTCCTTCGAATACGCCTGGGCCACTTCCGAACCGTTCAATCCCGAATTCGACCGGAGTGAGATCCGGTCCATTTCGGATTCGCTGAACGAGGCGGTGCTGCGGATGCTCGTCAGCGGCCACGACGACAAGTCCATCGCGCGCCGGCTCGGCATCTCCCCCCGCACCTGCCAGCGCCGCATCTCGGAGCTGATGCAGCGCATCGGCGCCCGCACCCGCCTCCAGGCCGGCTACCTGATCCGCCACAACGACCTGGTCCCGCTGGTCGAGGGCGACGACGACGGGCTGCTCCCCGGCGGGCCCGTGGCCAATTTCGGGGAGCCGCCCACGACCAACCCCTAAAGAACTCTGGGGTCGACTTCCGTTGCTCGCCCAAATCTCTTTGACTACGGTCATTTTCGGGCCGGTGATGTTCCCCCGCGGCCCTTAAGGTGCGAGAAAGGCATGCAGATGAGCAAGGTTGTTGTGTTCGGAGCCGGTGGCAAGGCCGGTCGTGCGGTAGTGGCGGAGGCCCTCTCCCGCGGCCACGAGGTCACGGCCGTCGTCCGCGACACCGCCAAGTACGAGGACCTCGCCTCGGACCGCGTCCAGGTCGTCGCCGGTGACATCACCAACGTCCGCAGCGTCGCCGCCGCGGCCGAGGGCCACGACATTGCCATCAGCGCGGTCTACGACGCCTCCTCCGCCCCGGAGCCGTTCTTCGTCGGTGCCGCCCACGCGCTCCTGGAGAGCCTGCCGCAGGCCGGCGTCCGCCGCGCCCTGATCATCGGCCTCGTCTCCAACCTGGAGTTCGCCCCGGGCCAGCGCATCATGGACGGCCCGGACTTCCCCGAGGCCTTCCTCGAGTTCTCGAAGGGCCACGCGGCCGGCCTCGAGGTCTTCCGTTCCGCCACCACGGACCTGGACTGGCTGGTCGTCACCCCGCCGATGGTCCTCGACGAGGCCGAGCGCACGGGTACGTACCGCGTCGGCGGCGACCAGCTGCTGACCAAGGAGGACGGCACCAGCCACCTCTCCTACGCGGACCTCGCCGTCGCCCTCCTGGACGAGGCCGAGACCCCGAAGAACCACAAGACCCGTATCTCCGTGGCCGACTGACCCTCCGCGGCCCGCGCGATACTGCCTCCCGAACCAGGCTTCCGGACCTGGTTCGGGAGGCAGTTCGCGTTCTCGACACTTACATACCGGTAAGTGGGCACTTCGAGGTAAGTACTTGAGCGAAATGCCCGCCTCGACCAGGCTGAACAGGCTGCATGCCGGAGGGGCGGGGTGACCGCTCCTCGGTGCTGCCGGCGTGTCGAGACGATTCACGTGGAGGGCCGCGGTGCGCGCACATCGCGCCGGCCTTCCCGGAAATGCATAGGAGCTGCAATGGCGGGCAACGACCGCGCACCGGTGACGGTCATCGGACTGGGACTCATGGGACAGGCACTGGCCGCCGCGTTCCTGAAGGCCGGTCACCCTACGACCGTGTGGAACCGTTCGCCCGAGAAGGCCGGGGAACTCGTCCGGCAGGGAGCGTTACTCGCGCCCACCCCGGCGGACGCGGTGACCGCCGCCGAGCTGGTCGTCGTCTGCCTGTCGACCTACGACGTCATGCACGAGATCCTGGACCCGCTGGACGGCGCCCTGTCGGGCCGGGTCCTGGCCAACCTGACCTCCGGATCCTCGGAGCAGGCGCGCGAGACCGCCGCATGGGCCTCCGAGCGGGGTGCCGAGTACCTCGACGGTGCGATCATGGCCATCCCGGCGACCATCGGCGCGGCCGAGTCGGTGCTCTTCCACAGCGGCACCAAGGCCGCCTTCGACAAGCACGAGGCCACCCTGAAGGTGCTCGGCGGCGCCACCACCTACGTGGGCGAGGACCCGGGCCTCGCGGTCCTCTACGACGTCGCGCTGCTCGGTGTCATGTGGGGCACCCTGAACAGCTTCATCCACGGCGCCGCGCTGCTCAAGAGCGCGAACATCGACGCCCGGACCTTCCTGCCGTGGGCCACCTCGTGGATCGACGCCGTCAAGCTCTTCGCCACGGACTACGCGGGCCAGATCGACGCCGGTGACGGCAAGTACCCGGCGAACGACGCCAAGCTCGAGACGCACTTCGCGTCGATCGAGCACCTGCTCCACGAGAGCGAGGCGCAGGGCATCAACACCGAGCTGCCGGCCTCCGTCCACGGGCTGGTGAAGCGGGTCATCGCCAAGGGCTTCGCCGAGAACAGCTACGCCGCCATGATCGAGCTGTTCCAGGACCCGAAGGCGTCGTAACCGCACCGGCGCCCCGCCGCGGGAACAGCGGATCCCGTCCGGTCACCACGACCGGGCGGGATCGTCGCGTTCCCGACCCGTTCGGCGCACGGCACACGGCTGCGCCCCGCCGGATCGTCCGGCGGGGCGCGGTGCCGCGGAGCGCGGGGCGCGGGGCGGCTCAGAGGAAGTCGGTCTCCGGGTCCAGGCCGAGCAGGACGCGGCCCTGCACCTCCAGGTTGGCGTTGAGCTGCACCAGCGCGTGCAGCGACAGGCCCTCGATGTCCCGGTGGAAGCGCTGCAGGTCCACGCTGCGGAGGATGACCGAACCGCTGCTCGCCCGGAAGAGCACCTCGACGGCCTCCCTGCACAGCTCGACCGCGAACGCGGTCTGGCCCCGGATCGCGGCCTTCTCCGCGTCCGTCGGCTGCTCGCCGGCGTCGGCGCGCTTCTGGAGCACGTCGAGCCACCGGGTGGAGAGGGCCTCGGCGGCGGCGATCTTGTTCGCCGCGGTGGCCACCTGCACCTGGGTGA
Organism: Streptomyces sp. NPDC057010; assembly: GCF_042673805.1. Classification (NCBI taxonomy): domain Bacteria; kingdom Bacillati; phylum Actinomycetota; class Actinomycetes; order Kitasatosporales; family Streptomycetaceae; genus Streptomyces; species Streptomyces sp. NPDC057010. The sequence continues at coordinate 231,279 of NZ_JBHUSC010000003.1, forward strand.
GCGGGTAGAGGCTCTGCTCGGTCCAGTTGGTGTAGGTGATGCCTCGGCCGGGCAGCCGCTCGAGGAACAGCTCGTACGCACCGCGCGCGATGCCGGTGAACACGGAGGCGACGTCCGCGAGGATGTAGCCCAGCAGGCCGTAATTGCGGCCCGTCGCACCGGTGTTGGAGCGGCCGGTGGTGGTGCCGATCATGGCCTCCTCGTAGGAGACCACGTGGTGGGCGGGCACGAAGACGTCCTTGGCGACCGTCGTCGCGCTGCCGGTGCCGGCGGCCGCCGAGACGTCCCAGTCGTCCACGACGCTCATCCGGTCCATCGGGACCACGGCGATGACCTCTTCGTGCGAGCCGTCGGGCCGCTGCACCATGCCCGCGGCCAGGTTCCAATGGGCCCCGCGGCAGCCGGAGTTGAACTTCCAGGTGCCGTTGAGGGTGTAGCCGCCCTCGACGGGTACGAGCGTGCCGTTCGGCGCGAAGACGATGGACACGCGCGTCGAACCGCCGGCGAAGACCTCCTCCTGCGCCTCGTCGGTGTAGAGGCCGGCCGCCCAGGCGCTGGTCACCCACACCATGGTCAGCCAGCCCGTGGAGGGACAGCCGCGGGAGATCTCGGCGATGACCTTGCTCTGGTCGGCCACACCGAGCTCGAGGCCGCCGAAGCGCTTGGGCACCGCCATGCGGAACACCCCGGCCTTCTCCAGCAGCTCGATGTTCTCCTCGGGGATCCAGCGCCTGTCCTCCGCTTCGGCACCGTTCTTGCGGAGCGTGGGAACGATGTCCCTCACCGCGTCGAGCAGGGATATCAGCTCGTCATTCATGGACACTCCGAGTCCTCGGCATTACTGAATTCGGCACCACGCTACTGACCGGGCGCGCGCGCACAGTCATGTGACGGTAACTCCGAATATCCGTGCGGACACCGCCGGAGTCGATTACCCGTCAATTACCGCTGGATGATTCTTTCGTGGGCAAAACGGCCTGGGAAATGACCCGCCGATGGCAGCATGGGCGGATGACTACCACGTGGCCCGACCTCATAACCGAAGCGACTGCTTTCAGCACCGCCGTCCTCGACAAGTGCACGGACCAGGACTGGTCCCGCCCCGCCGGGGAGCTGGAGTGGAGCTGCTACCAGACGATCTCCCACCTGACCCAGGCCGTGTTCGGATACTCGGCCCTGCTCATCGCCCGGCCCACCGACCGCTATATCGGCCTGCGCTTCTCCGTCGACGAGGGCACGCCGCCCGAGCTGGCGGTGGAGGGCATCCGGATCGGGGGCGCCCTGCTCAACTCCACCCTCCGGGAGACCGGCCCCGACGTCCGCGCCTACCACCCGTGGGGCACCGGCGACGCCGCCGGGTACGGCGCCATGCACGTACTCGAAGTCCTGGTCCACAGCCGTGACATCGCCCAGGGCTTCGGGCTCGACCAGCCCCTGCCCGACGAACTCTGCGCGCCCACCGTGGAGCGGCTGTTCCCGCAGGCGCCGGCGGGCTTCAGCCCGTCCGAGACCCTGCTGTGGTGTACCGGCCGGGCCGAACTGCCCGGACTGGGGCGCCAGAAGGACTGGCGCTGGTACGCGGACGTCCGCTGAGCGGGCGCGGCCCGCGTGCGCACGGACGGGCCCGGCCGCGCGCACGCGCGGCCGGGCCCGTCCGGTGATCAGGAGATGTAGGGCTGCACCTGCTTGACGCCCCGGATGCCGGACTCGAGCGCCCCGTCGATGTAGCCGCTCCAGCCGTTGGCGGCATCGCCGCTGGCGAACGCGACCCGCCCGGTGTCGGCCAGGATGTTCGGGTACAGCGAGGTCAGCTGTCCCGGGTTGCGGAAGCCCCAGGCGCCGAGCGCGAACTCGTCCTTGCCGTAGTCGTGCCCCTTGACGGAGATGATGTCGAGCTCGACACCGAGCTGCTTCACGGCCGCCTTCATCTGGGTGACGTTGTTGACGTCGAGGTTCGGGTCGACGCTGAAGCCCACGTAGAGCTGGCCCTCGGTGGTGGCCGGCCCCGCCTGCAGCCACGGGATGGACGCGCCGCCCTCGGCGCCCTGCGCGTAGAACCGGCCCTGCCCGGCGCGGGCGTGGATCCAGAACTTCTTGCCGTGCTCCGCGCCGCCCGCGTTCCCGGCCGTGGCCGCGGTCTGCGCGGCGGGCATCGACGGGCTGAACTTGATCGTCTTCCAGACGTTGATGGGCGCCGCCACGATCACGGCGCGTGCGGCGTGCCTGACGCCCGACCGCGTGGTCACGTACTGGATGCCGCGGCCGCCGTCGGAGACCGCGGTGACGGGCGAGTTGAGGCGCAGGGTGGCGTTGGTGGAGTCCTTCAGCATGGCGTTCAGCAGGCCGGAGGTCCCGCCCTTCATGCTCCAGCGCACCGTGTTGTTCCAGCCGGCCTCGGTGCCGCCGGCGAGCTGCCACTGCTGGGCGAGCATCGTCAGGGCGCCCTGCGCGCTGGTCCCGCCGGCCAGCAGCGCCGTCTCACCGTTGATGAGGAGCTCGTCCGCCGGCGAGAGCGCGAGCTGGTTCAGGCGGTCGCGCAGCGACAGCTTGTCGACGCTCTGCAGCAGGTCCAGGCGGTGCAGCGGCTCGAACGGCCGGTCGAAGTACTGGGCGGACCCGTCGAAGATCGACGCGCGCAGCGCATTGATCTTCGCGAACCCCGCCGCCACGTCGAACTCCTTGGGGCCCGTGCCCGTCGGCAGGATCAGGCGGTCGATCGATCCCTCCTCCTGGAGCTCGATCCCGTACCGCTTGATCTCCGCGCCGATGTGGGGCTGCGTGGCCGGGTCCACCCAGGTGCCGCCCATCTCCACCAGGTGGCCGCCGAGGGTGCTGGTCCAGGTCCGGCCCCCGATCCGGCCGCGACCTTCGAGGACGAGGACCCGCTTGCCCTGCTTGCTCAGGTCGCGTGCCGCCGTGACGCCCGCGAATCCCGCCCCGATGACGATGACGTCGTACGCGTCCTTCTCCTCCGTCGCGCGGGCCGGGAGCGAGATCCCGAGGGCCGTCGAGGCGCCCACGGCGGCGACTCCGGCCGCCTTGAGGATGGTGCGGCGGGAGGTCACACGCGCGGTGCCCGATGCCGAGCCCTCATCGGCGGCATTGAATCGATCGCGTCGAATGTTCATGATGTACGAGTTCCCCCATCGGAGTCCGGAATGAATGCCCGCAGAAATGCGGAGCGGGGAATGCGCACCTTCGGCGCCCGCCCCGTCAATTCGGCCACTGCAAGTGTCCAGTGAATCCCGAGCCGATGGCCACCGATCGGCAACGGGGCACCCACGGATGCGTAACCAGCGGACCACCGGAGGGCGAATCGGCGAATTACCGTGGCGTGGCCGCTGCCTTGACGGCGCTGCATACGATTCCTTCCGGTCTCATTCAGGACCGCATCGGGAGTTCGTCCCCTTCCGCCAACCAGGAGGCCGGCCATGGTTACCTCGTCACCCCCGAGCACGCTCTTCGAAGGCGACTACTACCAAAACCCGTACCCGGCGTTCGCCTGGCTGCGGGACAACGCCCCCGTGCACGAATTCAGTTTCCCCATCGGGGACTTCCGGTCCTGGATCGTCACCCGGTTCGACGATGTGCACGCGCTGCTCGGCGACCCCCGCTTCAGCACCAATGCGGGTGACTACGCGAGTCCCGAGTTCCAGAAGTCCGGAATGGTGCTCGGTGCGGGGACCGTGGTGGAGCGCATCCTTTCCACGCTCGACCCGCCGGACCACACCCGCCAGCGCAAGCTGGCCATGGGTTCGTTCACTCCGCGCCGCATCGCCCAGTGGCGCGAGTCGACCCAGCGGATCGTGGAAGCCAATCTCGACCGGCTCGGGAAGCAGGAGAACCCCGACCTCATGGACTACGCGGGCGCCGTTCCCGCAGAGGTGATCGGCAACGTCTTCGGCATTTCGCTGGAGCGGTACAACGACATCATCCAGGCCATCGACCGCGCCTTCCACCCCGACGACGAGACCGAGAACGTCACGAGCGCGTTCGAGGACATCGCGCAGTACGGCCGTGAACTGATCGTCGAGAAGCGCAATGCCCCGGGTGACGACCTGCTCACCAGCCTCATCGAGGCGCGCGACGGGAACGACCGGCTCACCGAGGACGAGCTGGTGGCCATGCTCGCCCAGATGATCATGGCCGGCCTCGACACCACCCGGAACCTGATCGGTTCGGCCGTCCTGGCCATGCTGGACAACCCCGGTCAGCGGCGTCTCCTGGCCGAACGGCCCGAGCTGGCCCCGCAGGCGATCGACGAGTTCCTCCGCTACGAGGGGGCGTTCACGATGGGCCTGTTCCGGTTCGCCAAGGAGGACCTGGAGTTCGGCGGTGTGTCCCTGCCGGCGGGAGCGCCCGTCATCGCCACCATCCTGTCGGCCAACCGCGACCCCCGGCGGTTCACCGACCCCGACCGGCTGGACATCACCCGCGAGGGGCCGCGCAACCTCGGCCTCGGGCACGGCCTGCACAACTGCATCGGGGCCGCCCTCGCCAAGCTGGAGGCGGAGATCGCCATCCCCGCGGTGCTGAACCGGTTCCCCGAGATGGAGCTGGCCATCCCGCGCGACGAGATCACGTACAGCGAGAGCTGGCTGCTGCGCGCGCTGACCCGGCTCCCCGTCAGCCTGCACGGCGCCGGACCTCGCTGAAGCGAGGACTGAGCCCTTCCCGTACCGGTGGCCTCGCGATCCGGTACGGGAAGGGCTCTGCCCGGTGCGCCGGAGCCCGGGGCGGCATGCCGCCCCGGGCTCCGGTCGTGGCGTGCTCAGAGGATGGTGGTGTCCGGGTCGAGCCCGAGCAGCACCCGGCCCTGCAGTTCGTGGTTCACGTTGATGTTGGTCAGGGCGTGCAGCGAGAACCCCAGGATGTCGCGGTGGTAGCGCTGGAAGGGCACGCTGCGCTTGATGACCGACGCACCGCTCGCGGTGAAGAGGAGCTCCACCGCCTCCTTGGCGAGCTGCGCCGCGAAGGACGTCTGGCCCCGGACGATCGCCTTCTCGGCGTCCGACGGCTGCACGCCGGCGTCGGCCCGCTCCTGGAGCAGCCGCAGCCACGTCTCCGAGAGGGCCTCGGCGGCATCGATCTTGTTCGCCGCGGTGGCGACCTGCACCTGCGTGAGCGGGTGCAGGGCCTGGTCCTCCCACGAGGTGTAGGTGATCCCGCGGCCGGGCAGCCGGTCCAGGAACAGCTCGTACGCACCGCGCGCCACACCGACGGCCATCGCCGCGTACAGCGACATGATGAACGCGACGACGCCGTAGTTCCGCCCGCTCTCGGCGCTGTTCCAGCGGTTGCCGGTGGTGCCGAGCATCAGCTCCTCGTAGCTCGCCAGCCGGTGCGCGGGCACGAACACGTCCTTGGCGGTCGTGGTCGCGCTGCCCGTGCCGCTGCCCGCGGAGACGTCCCAGTCGTCGGTGATCGACAGCTCGGAGGTCGGCACGATCGCGATGAACTCCTCGGACGTCCCGTCCGGACGGTCCAGCATCACCGCGAGGCAGTCCCAGTCGGCCGAGTGGCAGCCGGAGTTGTAGCTCCAGCTGCCGTTGAGGAGGTAGCCGCCCTCGGTGGGCACGATCGCGCCGGTCGGCGCGAAGCCGATGGAGACGCGGGCCGAGCCGCCCGCGAAGACCTCCTCCTGGGCCTGGTCGGGGTACAGAGCGGCCATCTGGGCACCCGTCAGCCACACCGTCATGTCCCAGCCGGTGGAGGGACAGCCGCGGGAGATCTCCCGGACGACCTCGGCCTGCTCGGCCACGCTGAGACCGAGTCCGCCGAACCGGGGCGGCACGGCCATGCGGAACGCGCCGGCCTGGTCGAGCAGCGCGATGTTCTCGTCGGGTACGCGACGCCCTTCCTCGGCCGCGCGCCCGTTCTCCCGGAGCCTCCCGGCTATCTTCTGCACCGCGTCCACAACAGACTGAAACTCTTCCTGCTCGGCCACTCTGCTCCTCCAGGGAATGCGTGATTGTCAACGTGGACACACTGCGCTGAAAATTACCACCGAAGGTGAATCACCCGGCCTTCCCCCGGTAATTGCGCTCCCCCGCCGCCGATGTGCGCCCGATTACCGCCCCGCGGGCTGCAGGAATGCCTCGCACGAGGGCGGGATTACCGCTGCGTGAGCAGGATTTAGACAACGAACCGCAAGCGCGACGTAAGGTAATTTGGCGGGTTTGTTGATTACTTTTTCGGGGAGCTGAGATCTCGTGGCTGCTGAATCGGACCTTCGTGAGTACCTCAAGCGGGCCATCGCCGATGCCCGGGATGCCCGGAGAAATCTGCGGGAAGTGCAGGACAAGGCGCGGGAGCCGATCGCCATCATCGGCATGGCGTGCCGCTATCCGGGCGGGGTGTCCTCCCCCGAGGACCTGTGGCGTCTGGTCTCCGACGGGGTGGACGCGGTCGGCGAGTTCCCCTCCAACCGCGGCTGGAACCTGGACGCCCTCTACGACGCCGACCCGGACCGGCCGGGGACCTCCTACACGCGCGAGGGCGGCTTCCTGCACGAGGCGGACCTGTTCGACCCGGAGTTCTTCGGGATGTCCCCGCGTGAGGCGCTCGCCGTCGACCCCCAGCAGCGCCTGCTCCTGGAGTCGGCGTGGGAGGTGTTCGAACGCGCGGGCATCACCCCGGAATCGCTGCGCGGAAGCCGTACGGGCGTGTTTACCGGCCTGATGTACAACGACTACGGCTCGCGTCCCGAGCTGCCGCCGGAGGGCAACGAGGGCTACCTGTTCAGCGGCAGCGCGGGCAGCATCGCCTCCGGGCGGCTCGCCTACACGTACGGGCTCGAAGGGCCGGCGGTCACCGTCGACACGGCGTGCTCGTCCTCGCTGGTGGCCATGCACCTCGCCGCGAACGCGCTGCGGAGCGGAGAGTGCGATCTCGCGCTGGCGGGCGGGGCGGCGGTGATGTCCACGCCGACCGCGTTCATCGAGTTCTCCCGGCTGCGCGGGCTCTCCGCCGACGGCCGCTGCCGCTCCTTCTCCGAGCACGCGGACGGCACCGGCTGGTCGGAGGGCGTCGGGATGCTGCTCGTCGAACGGCTGTCGGACGCGCGGCGCAACGGGCACACCGTGCTCGCGGTGATCCGCGGCTCCGCGGTGAACCAGGACGGCGCGAGCAACGGCCTGACGGCCCCCAACGGGCCCGCCCAGGAACGGGTGATCCGGCAGGCCCTGGCCGGCGCGGGCCTCGAACCCGCGGACGTGGACGCGGTCGAGGCGCACGGAACGGGCACGCGGCTCGGCGACCCGGTCGAGGCGCAGGCGCTGCTCGCCACCTACGGCCGGAACAGGCCGGAGGACCGGCCGCTGTACCTGGGCTCGCTGAAGTCGAACATCGGGCACTCCCAGGCGGCCGCGGGCGTCGGCGGCGTCATCAAGATGGTGGAGGCGATGCGCCACGGGGTGCTGCCGAAGACCCTGCACGCGCAGGAGCCTTCGAGCCACGTCGACTGGGGGGCCGGAGCGGTCGAGCTGCTCACCGAGGCACGGGCGTGGCCCCGGACCGGGGAGCCGCGCCGCGCCGGGGTGTCCTCGTTCGGCTTCGGCGGGACGAACGCGCACGTGGTGATCGAGGAGGCGCCAGCGGTCGACACCGAGGGCGAGGAGGGCGGCGCGCCGGAGGCCGCGCCGCTCCCGGTGGTGCCGTGGGTGCTGTCGGCGAAGGACGGGGAATCGCTGCGGCTCCAGGCGGAGCGTCTGCGGTCGTACGCAGAGGGCGCTCCCCATGCCGCCCCGATGGCCGTGGGCCGCTCCCTGGCCACCGGCCGTACGCACTTCGACGAGCGTGCGGTCGTACTCGCCGAAGGGCCCGCCGAGTTCGAGCAGGAGCTGCGCCGGCTGGCCGAGGGCCGGCCGGGCGCGGGGGCGGTGTACGGCTCCCGCACGCCGGGCGGGACGGCCTTCCTGTTCACCGGACAGGGCGCCCAACGCGTCGGGATGGGCCTGGAGTTGTACGAGGCGTTCCCGGTCTTCGCCGCCGCGTTCGACGAGGTGTGCGCGCTGCTCGACCCGGCCCTGCGCGAGGTCATCGCCTCCGGTGACGGCCTGGACCGCACCGAGTTCGCCCAGCCCGCGCTGTTCGCGCTGGAGGTGGCGCTGTTCCGCCTCGTGGAGTCCTGGGGCGTACGCCCCGACTACCTGGCGGGACACTCCATCGGGGAACTCGCCGCCGCGCACGTGTCCGGGGTCCTCACCCTGCCCGACGCCGCGAAGCTCGTCACGGCCCGCGCCCGCCTCATGCAGGCGCTCCCCGAAGGCGGCGCCATGGTCGCCATCCAGGCCACCGAGGACGAGATCACCCCCCACCTCACCGACGGCGTCGCCATCGCCGCCGTCAACGGCCCGCGGTCCGTCGTGATCTCCGGCGACGAGGCCGCGGTGCTGCGCGTGCAGGCCCGTTTCGACGACGCGGGGCACAAGTCCCGTCGCCTCAAGGTCTCCCACGCCTTCCACTCACCGCTGATGGAGCCGATGCTCGCCGAGTTCGGGGCGGTCGCCCGGTCCCTGTCGTACGGGGAACCCGCCATCCCGATCGTCTCCACGGTCACCGGACGACCCGCCGCGGCGGAACTGGCGTCGCCCGACTACTGGGTGGACCAGGTCCGGCAGGCCGTACGGTTCCACGACGCGCTCCGCACGCTGGACGACGCCGGCGTCACCACCTGCCTCGAACTGGGCCCCGACGGGGTCCTGTCCGCCATGGCCGACGGCATCACCGCGGTGCCCGCCCTGCGCACCGGCCGGCCCGAGGCCCGCACCGTGCTCACCGCGCTGGCCACCGCCTTCGTCCACGGCGCCGCCGTCGACTGGGCCGCCCTCTTCCCGCAGGGCGGCGCCGCGCCCGCGGTGGCCCTGCCCACCTACGCCTTCAGGCGGCGCCGCCACTGGCTCGACGCCGACCCGTCGGCCCGGGCCGCGGGTACCGGCGCGGGCGGCGTCGGGCATCCCGTCCTGAGCGGGCTGGTGCGGGTGGCCGGCTCGGACGGGCTGCTGTTCTCGGGCCGCGTGTCGGCGCGGACGCACCCCTGGCTCGCGGAGCCGGCGGTGTCGGCCTCCTCCTGGGTGGAGCTGGCCGTACGGGCCGGGGACGAGGCGGGCGCCGGGCTCCTCGAGGAGCTGTCGGTGCACGCGCAGCTGGTGCTGCCCGAGCAGGGGGACGTGGAGCTGCAGGTGGGCGTGGGGGCGGCGGGTGACGGGGGCCGGCGCGGCCTGACGGTCCATGCGCGCCCCGAAGGCGCCGACGCCGCGTGGACCCTGCTCGCCGAGGGCACCCTGCTCCCCGGCACCACCGACACCCCGCCCCCGGGACCCGGCGGGAGCGAGGAGTTCCGGCTCCCGGAGGAGTTCCTGGCAGAGGCCGGGAGCTACGCGCTCCACCCGGCCCTGCTCGGCGCCGCGCTCCAGGACGGAACCGCGCTCGCCCCCGCCCACTGGCGCGGGGTGCGGCTGCACGCCACGGGTGCTTCGGCGGTGCGGGCCCGGCTGACCGCGATCGGCGACCGGACCTTCTCCGTGCTGCTGACCGACGAGACGGGCGGGCCGGTGCTCTCCGTCGAGTCCCTGGAGTACCGGGCGCTCCCCGACGCCGCGTTCGCCGATGCCGCGCGGAGCCCGCTGCTGCGCATCGACTGGACGCCGGTCTCGGCGGACGCGGCCGCCGCGCGACCCCATGAGCTGCTGTGGCACGAGCCGGGCACGGAGCCGGCCGCGGCGGTTCGGCGGGTGCTGTCCCGGGTCCAGGACCACCTGACGGACGAGACGCTCACCGACACGCCCCTCGTGGTCATCACCCGCGGCGCCCTCGCAATCGCCGACGAGGACACCACCGACCTCGCCGCAGCCGCCGTATGGGGCCTCCTGCGCTCCGCACAAACAGAAGCACCCGACCGCATCGTCCTCCTCGACACCGACACCGACGACCTCCACCCCGACACCCTCACCACCGCACTCACCCTCGACGAACCCCAAATCGCCCTCCGGAACGGCCAACTCCACACCCCCCGACTCCACCGCACCCCCACCCCCGAAACCACCCCCACCTGGAACCCCAACGGCACCACCCTCATCACCGGCGGCACCGGCACCCTCGGCGCCACCATCGCCCGCCACCTCATCACCGAACACGGCATACGCAACCTCCTCCTC
>NZ_JBHUSC010000003.1:241535-394464 GCF_042673805.1 Streptomyces sp. NPDC057010
GCGGACCCACCGCCCCCGGAGCACAAGACCTCCAGACCGAACTCACCGCCCTCGGCGCCCAGGTCACCATCACCGCCTGCGACACCGCCGACCGCGACGCACTCGCCGCACTGCTGGCCGACGTCCCGGCCGAGCACCCGCTCACCGCCGTCGTCCACACCGCCGGAACCCTCGACGACGCACTGATCACCACCCTCACTCCGGACCAGCTCGACACCGTCATGCGCCCCAAGGTCGACACCGCACGGCACCTCCACGAGCTCACCCGGGACCTCGACCTCACCGCCTTCGTCCTCTTCTCCTCCATCGCCGGCGTCATCGGCGGCCCCGGCCAGGCCAACTACGCCGCCGCCAACGCCTACCTCGACGCCCTCGCCCACCACCGCCACCACCACGGCCTCCCCGCCACCTCCATCGCCTGGGGCCTGTGGGAGGCAGGTGGCCGACTCGCCGAGGGCGACCTGAGGCGGTTCGCCCGCGAAGGGCTGCGGCCGGTCTCCGAGCAGGAAGGAGTCGCCCTGTTCGACGCGGCGCTCGCCTCGGGCGAGGCCGCAGTGGTGGCGACTCCCCTCGACGTCGCCGCCGTACGGGCCTCGGGGCGCGTCCCCGCGATCCTGCGTGGCCTCGTCGCGGCTCCCGTACGCCGCAGGGCCCAGCAGGCCGCCGGTGAATCGCTGGCGCAGCGGCTCGCCGGACTCACCGAGCAGGACCAGCAGGAGCTGCTGCTGTCCCTCGTACGGACCGAGGTGGCGGGGGTGCTCGGCTACGCCGACGCGCAGGCGGTCGATCCCGAGCGGGCCTTCCAGGAGCTGGGCTTCGACTCCATGACCGCCGTCGAGTTGCGCAACCGGCTCAACGCCGCCGCGGGGACCCGGCTGCCCGCCACCCTGGTCTTCGACCATCCGTCGCCGGCCGTCCTCGCCGCCCATCTGCGGATGCGGATCACGCCCGAGGCGCCGGACGCCGCCCAGCCCCTGCTCGCCGAGCTCGGCAGGCTCGAAACGCTCCTGGAGTCCCTCCCGGAGGACGAGGGCCTGCGCGGCACGCTGTCCGGCCGGCTCCAGGCGCTCGCGGCGAAGCTGACCCCCGCCGGGGGCGACGACGGGCTGTCCGACCGCATCGAGTCGGCTTCGACGGACGAGCTCTTCGACTTCATCGACACCGCGCTGGGCCGCGCTGCCGGCTGACCGCTCCGCACACGTCCACACCTTCAGGGGAGATTGATTTCCGCATGGCCACGGCAGACAAAGAAGAGAAGCTCGTCGAGTACCTCAAATGGGTGACGGCCGACCTGCAGAAGGCCCGGCAGCGCATCGCCGAGATGGAGGCGGACAGCACCGAGCCCGTCGCCATCGTCGGGATGGCCTGCCGGTTCCCGGGCTCGGTGCACTCGCCCGAGGACCTGTGGCAGCTGGTCCGGGAGGGGCGTGACGCGATCACGCCGTTCCCCACCAACCGCGGCTGGGACCTCGAGCGGCTCTACGACCCCGACCCGGACCAGCCCGGGACCTCGTACACCAGGGAAGGCGGCTTCCTGCACGACGCGGACCGGTTCGACGCGGCGTTCTTCGGGATCTCCCCGCGCGAGGCCCAGTCGATGGATCCGCAGCAGCGCCTCCTGCTGGAGGTGGCGTGGGAGACGTTCGAGCAGGCCGGCATCGACCCGGCCGCTCTGAAGGGCAGCAGGACGGGCGTGTTCGCCGGGGTGGTGGAGCAGAGCTACCTCGGTCTGGAGGGGCCCGAGGAGTTCGAGGGCTACCTGATGACGGGCAAGCTCAGCAGTGTCGTCTCCGGCCGCATCGCCTACGCCTTCGGTCTCGAGGGCCCCGCCGTCTCGGTGGACACGGCCTGTTCCTCCTCGCTCGTGGCCCTGCACCAGGCGGTGCAGTCGGTGCGCCTGGGCGAGTCGACGCTCGCCCTGGCCGGCGGCGTCACCGTGACGGCGACCCCGGGCGGCTTCGTCGACTTCTCCCGGCAGAGCGGTCTGGCGGCCGACGGGCGGATCAAGTCCTTCGCCGCGGCGGCGGACGGCACCGCCTGGTCCGAGGGCGTCGGTCTCGTCCTGGTGGAGAAGCTGTCGGACGCGCGGCGCAACGGGCACACCGTGCTCGCGGTGATCCGCGGCTCCGCGGTGAACCAGGACGGCGCGAGCAACGGTCTGACGGCGCCGAACGGCCCGTCCCAGGAGCGGGTGATCCGGCAGGCGCTCGCCAATGCCCGGCTCGATCCCGCCGATGTGGACGTGGTCGAGGCGCACGGAACGGGCACGCGGCTCGGCGACCCGATCGAGGCGCAGGCGCTGCTCGCCACCTACGGCCAGAACCGGCCGGAGGGCCGGCCGCTGTACCTGGGCTCGCTGAAGTCCAACATCGGGCACACGGTCGCCGCGGCGGGCGTCGGCGGCGTCATCAAGATGGTCCAGGCGATGCGGTACGGGGTCCTGCCGAAGACCCTGCACGTCGACGGTCCCACCCCGATGGTCGACTGGGACTCGGGAGCGGTCGAACTGCTCACCGAGGCGCGGCCGTGGCCGAGTACGGGCGCGCCGTACCGCGCCGCGGTGTCCGCGTTCGGCGTGAGCGGCACCAACGCCCATGTGGTGCTCGAACAGCCGCCCGCGCCCGAGGCCGTGGCGGCCGGGGAGGAGGGCGTCGCGCCGCCGGCGCTGCCCGTCATCCCGTGGGTGCTCTCCGGCAAGACCCCGGAGGCGCTGGCCGCGCAGGCCGGGCGGCTGCTGTCCCGGGTCGAGGACGACCCGGGCCTCGCCCCCGCCGACGTGGCGTACGCGCTGGCCACCAGCCGCTCCTCGATGGACCACCGGGCGGCGGTGACCGGCCGGGACCGCGAGGGCCTCCTCGCCGGGCTGCGCTCGCTGGCCGAAGGGGTGCCGGGGCCGGGCAGCGTGCGCGGGGTGCGCCGGGACGGCAGGACCGCGTTCCTGTTCACCGGGCAGGGCGCCCAGCGTGCGGGCATGGGACGGGAGTTGTACGAGGCCTACCCGGCCTTCGCCGCCGCGTTCGACGCGGTGGCCGCAGAGCTGGATCCGTACCTCGACGAGCCGGTCGCGGAGGTGATCCGCACCGGGGAGCGGCTGGACCGTACCGGGTTCACGCAGCCCGCGCTGTTCGCGCTGGAGGTGGCACTGTTCCGCCTGGTGGAGTCCTGGGGCGTACGCCCCGACTACCTGGCGGGACACTCCATCGGGGAACTCGCCGCCGCGCACGTGTCCGGGGTCCTCACCCTGCCGGACGCCGCCAGACTCGTCACCGCCCGGGCCCGCCTCATGCAGGCGCTCCCCGAAGGCGGCGTCATGGTCGCCATCCAGGCCACCGAGGACGAGGTCGTCCCCCACCTCACCGACGGCGTCGCCATCGCCGCCGTCAACGCCCCCCAGTCGGTCGTGATCTCCGGCGATGCGGAAGCCGCCGCCGAGGTGGCCGCCCGGCTCGCCGCCCAGGGCCGCAAGACCAGGCCGCTCACGGTGAGCCACGCCTTCCACTCACCGCACATGGACGCCATGCTCGGCGCGTTCCGCGAGGTCGCCGCCGGGCTGACCTACCACGCGCCGGCCATCCCCATCGTCTCCACGCTGTCCGGTGAGCCGGCCACGGCCGAGCAGCTGGGCTCCCCCGACTACTGGGTGGACCAGGTCCGCCGCCCGGTCCGCTTCGCGGATGCCCTGCGGTCCCTCGCCGAGCAGCGGGTGACGAAGTTCGTCGAGATCGGCCCCGACGACGTGCTCACCGCCCTGACGCGGGCCACGCTCGACGGCGACGGGTACACCGCCGTCCCGCTGCTGCGCCGGACGCAGCCCGAACCCGACACGCTGGTCGCGGGCCTCTCCGAGCTGTACACCGGCGGCGGCTTCCTGGACTGGGAGGCCTTCTTCGCCGGGACGGGAGCCCGGCGGGTCGATCTGCCCACCTACGCGTTCCAGAGCGAGCGCTACTGGGTGGAGGCGACCGCCCCCGGCGACGCCGCCGGTCTGGGCCTGGCCGGCACCGGCCACCCGCTGCTGGGCGCTGCGCTGTCGGTGGCCGATGCGGACGAGCTGCTGTTCAGCGGCCGTCTCCTGGCCTCCGCGCACCCCTGGGCCGCGGGGGCGATGGTGCCGGAGTCCGTGCTCGTGGAGCTGGCGATCCGGGCCGGGGACGAGGCCGGCACCCCGGTCCTCGACGAGTTGTCCGTACGCGCTCCGCTCGTGCTCCCCGCACAGGGCGGGACGCAGGTGCAGGTCGGCGTCGGCTCGGCCGACGGCACCGGCCGCCGTCCCCTGAGCGTGCACGCCCGCCCCGACGGAACCGACGCGCCCTGGACCCTCATCGCGGAGGGCATGCTCGGACCCCAGGGCGGCGAGGTCCCGTTCGAGCCGGGCGGCGCCCCCGTCACGGAGGTGCACCTGCCCGACGAGCTCGCGGCGGAGGTGACGGGCTACGGGCTGCATCCGCTCCTGCTCGACGCGGCGGTGCGCACCGCCGCGGTGGCGGCGGACGCGGACGGCGGCCCGAAGCCGCTGGCCGCGCAGTGGAGCGGGGTCCGCCTCTACGCGGGCGGGGCCACGTCGCTGAAGGTGTGGACGGTGCCCGGCACCGCCGACGGCACGTTCTCGCTGCGGCTGGCCGACCGGGCCGGGCAACCGGTGGCGAGCATCGACGCGTTGGCGTTCCGTACGGTCGAGGCCGCGGAACTCGCCGAGGCGCGGCTACGCAACCACGACGCCCTGTACCACGTCGACTGGGCGCCGGTGCGTCCGGTGGAAGGGCCGCTGAGCGAGCCGGACGCCGTACTGCTGCGGCTGGAGCCGTCGGTTCCCGGCGCCGAAGCCGTCCACGCGGCGGTTCGGCGGGTGCTGGCCCGGGTCCAGGACCACCTCACCGACGAGACGCTCACCGACACCCCCCTCGTGGTCATCACCCGCGGCGCCCTCGCAACCACCGACGGCGAAGACACCACCGACCTCGCGGCAGCCGCCGTATGGGGCCTCCTGCGCTCCGCACAAACAGAAGCACCCGACCGCATCGTCCTCATCGACACCGACACCGACACCGACGACCTCCACCCCGACACCCTCGCCACCGCACTCACCCTCGACGAACCCCAACTCGCCCTCCGCAACGGCCAACTCCACACCCCCCGACTCCACCGCACCCCCGAAACCACCCCCACCCGACCCTGGAACCCCGACGGCACCACCCTCATCACCGGCGGCACCGGCACCCTCGGCGCCACCATCGCCCGCCACCTCATCACCGAACACGGCATACGCAACCTCCTCCTCACCAGCCGACGCGGACCCACCGCCCCCGGAGCACAAGACCTCCAGACCGAACTCACCGCCCTCGGCGCCCAGGTCACCATCACCGCCTGCGACACCGCCGACCGCCACGCACTCGCCGCCCTGCTGGCCTCCATCCCCGCGGACCGGCCCCTCACCAACGTCGTCCACACGGCCGGAACGATCGACGACGCACTGATCACCACGCTCACCCCCGACCGGATCAGCACCGTGATGCGCCCCAAGGTCGACACCGCGTGGCATCTCCACGAGCTGACCCGGGACCTCGACCTCTCCGCCTTCGTCCTCTTCTCCTCCATCGCCGGCGTCATCGGCGGCCCCGGCCAGGCCAACTACGCCGCCGCAAACGCCTACCTCGACGCCCTCGCCCACCACCGCAACCACCACGGCCTCCCCGCTACCTCCATCGCCTGGGGTCTCTGGGCGCAGGCCAGCGGCATCACCGCGGAGCTGACGGAGGCGGACCGCAGGCGGATCGCGCGCAGCGGCTTCAAGCCGGTCGGGACGGAGCAGGGTCCGGAGCTGCTCGACGGGGCCCTCGGCCTGGGCCGGGCGGCCGTGGTCGCCACGCCGCTCGACCTGGCCGCCGTACGAAGGCAGCGGCAGGTCCCGGCGCTGCTGACCGGGCTCGTCCGCTCCCCCGCCCGCCGTTCGGCCCAGAACGCGGACACCGGCGCCGGCTCGCTCGCCGAGCGGCTCGCCGGCCTTTCGGAGGAGGAACAGCGGCGCGTCACCCTCGACGTGGTGTTCCACGAGATGGCCGGGGTGCTGGGGCACACGGGGGCGGGCAGGTTCGGCGCCGACCAGCCCCTCGCCTCGGTGGGCTTCGACTCGCTGACCTCCGTCGAACTGCGCAACCGGCTGGCGGCGGCCACGGGACTGCGGCTCGCCGCAACGCTGGTCTTCGACCATCCGACCCCGGCGGATCTCGCCGCGCACCTGCACGCCGAGGTGCTTTCGGCGGGCAGCGGCGCCGCGCAGGGGACGGGGGTGGACTTCGCGGCCGAGGTCCGGCTCGCCGACGACGTACGGCCCGCCGCTGTGACCGTCGGGGCGGCGGTCGATCCGGAGGAGATCCTGCTGACCGGCGCCACCGGGTTCCTGGGCGCCTTCCTCCTGCGCGACCTGATGCGGACGACGCGGGCGCGCGTGCACTGCCTCGTCCGCGGTGCCGACGAGACGGAGGCCTGGGAGCGGCTCCAGGAGAACCTGCTCTGGTACCGGGTGTGGGAGGACATCGATCCCGACCGGCTCGCCATCGTGGTCGGCGACCTCGCCTCGCCGCGCCTCGGCCTGACGGCCGCGGACTTCGACCGGCTGGCCCGGACCGTCGACGTCGTCTACCACAACGGCGCCCAGGTGCACTGGCTGCACCCGTACACGGCCCTGAAGGCGGCCAACGTCTCCGGTACCGAGGAGGTGCTGCGCCTCGCGGCCCTGCACCGCACGGTCCCGGTGCACTACGTGTCGACCGTCGGCGTGTTCAACGGTGTGCTGGAGGAAGGCGTACCGCTGAAGGCGACCGATCCCACCGGTCCCGCCGAGAGCCTTCCGAGCGGCTACCTGCAGAGCAAGTGGGTGGCGGAGCAGATGATCGGCCTGGCCCGCGACCGCGGGCTGCCGGTCTCCGTCTACCGCGTCGACGTGATCTCCGGCGACCAGGTCAACGGGGCCTGCCAGACCCGGGACTTCGTCTGGCTGAGCCTCAAGGGGCTGATCCAGGCCGAGGGGGTGCCCACGGGCGTCGGGGGCCGCTTCCACCTGCTGCCGGTGGACTACGTCAGCGCGGCCATCACCGGCATCTCCCGGATGCCCGAGATGGCCGGGGGGACGTACCAGCTCTTCAACAACACCTCGCTCAGCCTGAGTCGCTGCGCCGAGTACCTGCGCACGCTCGGGTACCGGCTGGACGAGCAGGACTGGGACACGTGGAGCGAGGGGGTCAGGAACGACCGGTCGAACGCGGTCCAGCCGCTGCTGCACGCCTTCGAGATGATGACGTCGGACACCGACGCCTTCTATCCGCCGATCGACACGACGGAGACGGACCGGGCGCTGGCGGGCAGCGGCATCGTCTGCCCTCCTCTGAGCCGTGAACTCTTCGAGAAGTACGTGGCCTTCTTCGTCGAGCAGAAGCACTTCCCCGCGGCCGGCTGAGCCGCATCGGCGGCCGGGCCGCCCACGGCCCGGCCCCGAATGGTAATGACCCGGCGGTTAACGCGCGCTGGAATGCGCGGAAGTCGGATGAGTTTAGGGTGCGTGGGCGAATCAAGAATGCAGCGGAATCGCCGGGCGGCTTCGCCCGCCCGGCCGACAAGGAGGCGACATGAATACCGCATCCGCCCGGCTCGAACTTGCCGAGCCGCATCTGCGCGAAGTGCTGGCCAGTGCCGGGCTCGACGTCGAATACGTACGGTCCGAAGGAAACACGCTCTACCGGCTGGACGATCGGGGCCGGGAGATTCCGGTGGCGGATTTCGCCGGCGGATACGGTTCGGTGCTGCTCGGGCACAACAATCCCGAGATCGTCGCCCACGCGAAGTCGCTCCTGGACGCCGGGACGCCGATCCACGCCCAGTTCTCCCGCCATCCCTACGCCAACGACGTCGCGCGGGCGCTGAACACGATCGTCCAGCGTGAACTCGGCGACGACGAGCCCTACTTCGCGATCTTCGCCAACAGCGGGGCGGAGGCCGTCGAGGCCGCGGTCAAGCACGCCGAGCTCGACCGCGGGATGCGTCTCGCGGAGATCAGGGCGGAGGTCGCCGCGCACGTCGAGGGTGCGCGGGCCGCGGTGCGCAGCGGCGCCGCGGTCCTGCCCGGCGCCGGCGCCGGCGGTTTCGAGCAGCTGGCCGCGGAGATCGAGGGGAAGAACGCGGAGCAGTTCTCCCGGCCGCCGCTGTTCCTCGCCCCCGAGGGCTCGTTCCACGGCAAGCTGGTGGGCAGTGTCCAGCTGACGCACAACGAGGGCTACCGGGCCCCGTTCCGCTCGCTGGCCGCGCAGGCCAGGTTCGTGCCGTGCGATCAGCCGGGAGAGCTCAAGAGGATCGTCGACGAGGAACGCGCCGTCCTGTTCGACCTGCACGTCGTCGACGGTGCGGTTCGGGTCGTGGAGCGGAGCATGCCGCTCTTCTGCGCCTTCGTCCTGGAGCCCATCCAGGGCGAGGGCGGCATCAAGGTGCTCACCCGTGAGTTCGCGCAGGAGATCCAGGCGGTGTGCGCCGAGATCGACTGCCCGATCGTCGTGGACGAGATCCAGAGCGGGATGGGCCGGTCCGGGGCGTTCCTCGCCAGCTCGTTCATCGGCCTGCGGGGCGACTACTACACCCTGGCCAAGAGCCTGGGCGGCGGAATCGCCAAGACGGCCGTGATGCTGGTCCGCCAGGCCCGCTACCGGCGGGAGTTCGAGATCGTCCACAGCTCCACCTTCGCGAAGGACAGCTTCTCGTCCCTCATCGCCCTCAAGGTGCTCGACATGCTGGAGGCCGACGGCGGCCGCGTCTACCGGCTGGCCGCCGAGCGCGGCGAGCGGCTGGCCGCGACGCTCGAATCCGTCCGGGCCGAATTCCCCACCGTGGTCAAGGAGGTACGGGGCAGGGGGCTGATGCTGGGGCTGGAGTTCCGGGACCAGTCGGATGCCGAATCGCCGGTGATCCGGGAGATCGCGCGCGGCGGCTTCTTCGGCTACGTCGTCGCCGGGTTCCTGCTGCGGGAGCACCACGTACGGACGTTCCCGACGGCCAGCGCCGTGACCACCCTGCGGTTCGAGCCGTCCGTGGAGCTCTCCGACGCCGAGATCGACCGGCTGGGGGCGGCTCTGCGCGAGGTGTGCACCCTCCTGCGCGACCAGGACGGAGCGCGTCTCGCGCCGCCCGCGTGATCCGGGGGCGGATACGGGAAGGGGGGCCGGCGGTATCCGCCGGCCCCCCTTCCCGTTGTCAGATCTGCTGGAACTTCCCGTTGAAGAAGAGCAGCGGGGACGAGGCGCGTGAGGTGGCGGCGCGCACCACCCGGCCGATGAATATGGAGTGGTCGCCGCTGTCGTGGGACTGCTCCAGTTCGCACTCCAGCCAGGCGAGCGCGCCGCGCAGCAGCGGTGCCTGCGTCAGCGGCCCCGGCTCCCACTCCACTCCGGTGAACTGCTCGGGCCCCAGGGGCCTGTTCTTGTCGGCGAAGTAGCGGGCCAGCTGCTCCTGCTCCGCGTCCAGCACGGAGATCCCGAAGCGGCGCCCCGCCGTGATCGCCTGGTGCATGACGGCGCTGTGGGACACGGAACACAGCACGGTGGGCGGGTTGAGGGAGACCGAACTGAACGCGTTGGCGGTCATCCCGTGGATGTGCTCCCCACCGACGCTGATCACGATGACGCCGGTCGCGAAGCGGGACATCGCCTCGCGCAATTCAACCGAGTCCATCGGGATTCGGTTGATGGTTTCCTCAGCGGACGCAGATTTCATGCCGAACCCTTCGAGAGACTCATGTACCGAACATATGCTTCGCAATTCCTTGGCCACTCATCACCGGGTAACCGCTCCCCGTATCCGCCCCGGAGTACCCGGCGATGACCGGGAGATGGAAGGCGCGGGGCTAGGTTGGACCGACGGCACCCGTAAACCGAAGGAATTCACGTGACGACGCCCCTCAAGGTCGACAAGATGGCATGTATGGGCTCCGGGCTCTGCGTCGCCATGAACCCGCAGCTGTTCCGGCTGGCGAAAGACGGCCGCGGCGAGGTCCTCGTCCGCGAACTCACCGATCCCGGTGACATCGAGTCGGCGCAGGACGTCGCCGACTGTTGCCCCGGCGGAGCCGTGCTGCTGCTCGACCCCGCCTCCTGACCACCACAGACGCGTGCCCCCGTACCGATCGGTACGGGGGCACGTGTCCGTGCGCGGCTATTCGGGGAGCAGGCTGCCCGCGACCGGACGGTCGACCGCCATGAGCCAGCGGCCGTCCTCCACGCGGCGCAGGACGTCGGTGCACTTGCCCTCGATGTGCAGCGGCTTGCCGTCCTCGCCGGTACCGTCGATGCTGAACTCCACACCGATCAGCGCCACGTCGCCGGCGACGTAGGAATGGGTGACCTTCGCCTGCAGGGACGGCTTCAGGGCGAGGAAGTCCTTGAAGAACTTGAGGCGTTCGGCGCCGGTGAGCGGCGTGCCCGAGAAGTTCGAGATCGCGTCCTCGCGGTACAGCCGGTCGAAGAGCTCACCGTCGCCCGAGTTGAACACCTGCAGGAATATCTCGTTCTGCTGGTCGGTGTCGTCGGTCAGGTCCGGCTTGTCGTAGTCGATGTCAACGGTGATGGCCATGGAAATGTCCCCTCCCACTTTCTTTGTTGTCGGCAACGGTTTACTTGTCCTCGCCGTACGGGTCGTCGATGGCGTAGAGCCAGTGGCCGTCGGCGTTCAGGCGCAGGACGTCGACGCCGACGCCCTCCAGGTGCTCCGGGTTGCCGTCCTCGTCCTTGGTGTCGATGGACCAGTCGACGATCAGCAGCGCGGTGTCCCCCGTGACGAAGGACTGCCGCGGCACGGCCGTCATCTTCGGACCGCGGGCGAGGAACTCCTTGACCGCGTCGATGCGGTCCTGCCCGGTCAGCGGAACTCCGGGCTCCCAGACCGCGACGGCCTCTTCCGTGTACATCGCGTTGACGGCGTCCGCGTCACCCCTGTTGAACGCCTCCACATAGATCGCGGTGTGCTGTGCGACGTCACTGGTGAGTTTCGCCATGATGAGAATTCTCCCTTTTCCCGCCTGCCGGAATACGCACGTCGTTTTTTGTTGCGAAGGCAACTCCCGGGAGAATATCCGGGCGACGTCCACCGCCCACCCATTACGAAGTAATGCGATATCCGGCCGGGTAAAAGGCTCAGCCCGTTCCCGCGGTCGCCGGCGCCTGCCCGGCCAGGCGCCCCAGCGTCTTGATGAGATCGGCGGGCCGGCACTCCGGAGGCCACGGCGGTTCGTCCCTGAGCGCGGCGAGTACGGCGCAGCCCGTGAGCAGGCTGAGCACCATCGACTCCTGTTCCGGCGACAGGCGCCGGGGCACGGGGGTTTCCCCGTCCCCGGCGGGCCGGCCGGCCAGGAGCTGCGCCTGCGCGAGGACCTCGCGGCCCCGGCGCAGCAGTACCGCGCGCAGCTCCCGGTCGTGCCGTTCCCCGGGGGCGAGCGCCGCCCCCAGGGCTTCCTCGTATCCCGACAGCACCGCTGCGGCGAAGGGATCGGAGGGCTCGTGCCCGGCGCGCTGCCATCCGGGCGCCTGCCCTCGGGCCGGAGTGCGGGTGAGCAGTCCCGCGGAGCGGATCAGGCCCTCGTTGAGCACGTCGACGAACCTGCGCCCGACGACGGCGGTCTCCCAGAGGTCGGCCTCATCGTCCGGGCCCCTTCCCATGGCCATTGGTTTCTCCTCATTCGATGGTGAATCAATCGAGGTCGTCGAGAAGCGCGAAGAGTTCCTCGTCGCTGGCGGAGTCGAGGTCCGCGTCCGCGTCGGGCCCGTCGGCACCGTCCTTGTCGCGGCCCTCGGCGAGCAGGAGCAGCTCCCGCAGCCTGGCCGCGACCTGTGTCCGGGCCGATGCGTCCGAGGTCACGGCCTGGATCGCCGACTTCATGCGGTCCAGGCCGGCCAGCACCGGATCGGCCGCCGCCGCCCCCTGTCCCTCCTCGATGCGCTCCGCCAAGTACTGCGCGAGAGCGGCGGGGTTGGGGTAGTCGAAGACGAGGGTGGCCGGCAGCCGCAGGCCGGTGGCCTGGCCCAGCTGGTTGCGCAGCTCGACCGCCGTCAGCGAGTCGAAGCCCAGGTCCTGGAAGGACCGGTCGGCGTCCACGGCACCGTGATCGGCGTGCCCGAGCACGGCGGCGACCTGACCCCGGACCAGCCCGGTCAGGGCTTCCTCCCGCCCGGCCCGGTCCATCAGGGCCAGCTGTTCCACCAGCCCGGCACCGGAACCGGATTCCGTGCCCGCCGCCTTGCGCCGTGCGGCGGCGGGTGCGAGGTCGCGCAGGACCGGCAGGATCTCCTCGCCCTGCCGGCGCAGCACCTTGGTGTCCAGGTACGTCGCGGCCAGGACCGGCCGTCCGGTCGTGAACGCCGCGTCGAAGAGGCCCAGGGCCTCGTCGGAGGGCAGCGGCCGCAGGCCGAGGCGGGCGAGCCGGCGCAGGTCCGTGTCGTTCAGCTGCCCGCTGATCGTGCTGGCCTGCGACCAGAGCCCCCACGCCAACGACGTCCCCGGGAGCCCCAGGGCCCGGCGGTGCTGCGCCAGGGCGTCCAGGAACGTGTTGCCCGCCGCGTAGTTCGCCTGGCCCGCGTTCCCGATCAGACCGGCGACCGACGAGTACAGGACGAACGCCGACAGGGGCGACTCCCGCGTCAGCTCGTGCAGGTTCCACGCCGCGTCGATCTTCGGCCGCACCACGGCGTCCAGCCGGTCCGCCGTCAGTTCGCCGACCACGGTGTCGTCGAGCACGCCGGCCGTGTGCACCACCGCCGAGACGGGGAACCGCGCCGGCACCCCGGCGAGCACCTCGGCGAGGGCCTCGCGGTCCGCCGCGTCGCACGCCGCGAACACCACCTCGGCGCCCAGCGCCTCCAGTTCGGCACGCAGCTCGCCGGCTCCCGGAGCGGCCTCGCCGCGGCGGCTCAGCAGCAGCAGCCGCCGCGCACCGCGCTCCGCGACCAGGTGCCGGGCCAGGACCTGCCCCAGCGTCCCGGTCGCGCCCGTGATCAGGACCGTGCCCTCGTCCCAGCGCGGCAGCTCCGCATCGTCCGCCGCGCCGCCCCGCGTGAGGCGCGGTACGAGCACCTGGCCCTGGCGCACGGCCAGTTGGGGCTCCCCGCCCGCCAGCGCCCCGGGCAGCTTCGCGTAGCCCTCCTCGTCCACGTCGGCCAGGACGATGCGGCCCGGGTTCTCGGTCTGCGCCACGCGCAGCAGCCCCCAGACGCCCGCATGCTCCAGATCCGGTACGCCGTCACCGGCGACCGCGCCGACGGCACCCCGCGTCACGACCACGAGCCGCGCCGCGGCCAGCCGCTCGTCGGCCAGGAACACCTGCACCCGCTCCAGCACCCGGCCGAGGGCGGCCCGGGCGGCCACGGCGACGTCGGCGCCGTCGCGGCCGGCCGCGGGGGCCTGCGGTGTCAGCGGCCACAGGACGGTGTCCGCACCGGCCTCCGCCGCCGCCTCCAGATCCGCGTACGAGGCCACCGACTCCACCGGCGCCGCGCCCAGGGCGGCCCAGCGCGAGGTGTCCACCGGCCCGTCCGGCGACGGCACCTGCGACCACTCCACCGGGAACAGGCCGTCGCGGCCCGCGCCGGCCGCGGCACGTACAGCGTCCTTCGACAGCGGGCGCAGCACCAGGGACTCCACCGAGGCGACCGGCACACCGGAGCCGTCGGCCACCAGCAGGGCGGCCTCCAGCGTCTGCGCCTGCGGGTCCGACAGGGCCAGGCGCACCCGCAGCACCGGCGCGCCGACCGCGTGGAGCTGCACGCCCGTCCAGGAGAACGGCAGGCGGGCCAGTCCGGTCGCCTCGCTCACCCCCGGCAGGAGCGTGTGCAGCGCCGCGTCGAGCAGGGCCGGGTGGAGCAGGAACCGGCCCGCCTCGTCCCGCGGCCCGTCCGGCAGGGCGACCTCGGCGAAGACCTCGCCGGCGCCGCGCCACACCCGGCGCAGCCCCCGGAAGGCCGCGCCGTAGGCGTAGCCCTGATCCGCGAGCCGCTCGTAGGCGCCTTCGAGGTCGACCTCCTGCGCACCCGCGGGCGGCCACACCACCAGGCCCGCGCCCGCCGCATCCGGTTCGGCGGGTGCCAGGGTTCCGTGGGCGTTGAGCAGCCACTCCTGTTCCGGCTCCTCGCCGGCCCGCGAGTGGATCTCGACGGTGCGGATCCCGCGGTCGTCGGCGGCGCCGACGGCCACCTGCACCTGCACGCCGCCGCGTTCGGGCAGCACCAGCGGCGCGGCGAGCGTCAGGTCCTCGATCCGTTCGCTGCCCGCCCGCTCGCCGGCCAGGGCCGCGAGCTCCAGGAGCCCGGTAGCAGGCAGGAGCACCGTCCCGGCCACGGCGTGGTCCGCGAGCCACGGGTGCGTCCGCAGGGACAGGCTGCCGGTGAACAGGTACTCGTCCCGGCCCGCCCGGCCCACGGAGGCGCCGATGAAGGGGTGTTCCACCGCGGTCAGGCCGAGACCGCCGGCGTCGGCGTCCGCGGCGGGCGCGTCGAGCCAGTAGCGCCGGTGCCGGAAGGCGTAGGCGGGCAGCGGCACCGCAGCGGCGCCGGGGAAGACCGCCGCCCAGTCGGGTGCGGCGCCGTGCGTCCGCAGCAGGGCGAGCGCCGCCATGACGGTCTCGTCCTCCGGCCTGCCGCGGCGCAGGGCCGGTGTGAGGGCTCCGGCCTCCCCGGTGAGCGAGTTCTGCACCAGGGCCGTCAGCACGCCGTCGGGGCCCAGTTCGACGAACCGGTTGACGCCCTGCTCCTCCAGGTGGCGCACGCCGTCGTGGAAGCGGACGGCCTGGCGGATGTGCCGGGCCCAGTAGTCGGGCGAGGTCAGCTCGTCGTCCGTGGCCAGGGTGCCCGTGACGTTGGAGACGACCGGGATGCGCGGCGCCCGGAAGGCGAGCTTCCCGGCGATCTCCCGGAACTCGTCCAGCACCCCCTCCATGTGCGGGGAGTGGAAGGCGTGGCTGACCGTGAGCCTCTTGGTCCGGACGCCCTGCTCCTTCCAGAAGGCGGCCAGTTCCCCGACGGCATCCGCGTCCCCGGAGATCACCACGGCCCGGGGCCCGTTGACTCCGGCGACGGCGACGACCCCGCCGTCCTCGCCGCGGGCGTCCAGGACCTTCCGTACCTCCTCCTCGCTCGCCTCGACCGCCGCCATGGCGCCCCCGGCGGGCGCCGCCTCCATCAGCCGGCCGCGCGCCGCCACCAGCGCCGCGGCATCGGCCAGATCGAGTACGCCGGCCACGTGCGCGGCGCTCACCTCGCCGATGGAGTGCCCCAGGAGGAAGTCGGGTGTCAGGCCGTGGTGCTCGAACCACCGGAACAGTGCCACCTCGACGGCGAAGAGTGCCGCCTGCGTGAAGACCGTACGGTCGAGGAGCGCGGCCCCGTCCGAGCCCTCCGCGGCGAAGAGCACCTCCTTGAGGGGGCGTGCCAGGGCGGTGTCGAGGTGGGCGCACACCTCGTCCAGGGCGCGGGCGAAGACCGGCGAGGACGCGTACAGTTCGCGGCCCATGCCCAGGCGCTGGCTGCCCTGCCCGGTGAACAGGAAGGCCGTCTTGCCCGGCCTGTCGCTGCGGCCGCGGACGACGGCCGGGGCCGAACCGCCGCGGGCCAGGACCTGCAGCCCTTCCAGGAGGGCGGCCCTGCCGGTGCCGACGACGGCCGCGCCGTGCTCCAGGAGGGCGCGTCCGGTCGCGAGCGAGTAGCCGACACCGGCCGGGGTGAGGTCCGGGTTCCGCTCCACGTACGCGTGCAGCCGTGCGGCCTGGTCGCGTACCGCCTCCTCGGTGCGGGCCGACACGATCCACGGCACCGCGGCCCCTTCGGGGGCGGCGGGCGCGGGCGCCGGTGCGGCCGGCGCCTGCTCGATGATGACGTGGGCGTTGGTGCCGCTGATGCCGAAGGAGGAGACGCCCGCGCGCCGCGGACGGCCCGCGGCGGGCCACTCCCGCGCCTCGGTCAGCAGCGAGATCGCGCCCGGCTCCCAGTCGACGTGCCCCGACGGCTCCTCGGCGTGCAGCGTGCGCGGCAGCACACCGTGCTCCATCGCCCGGACCATCTTGATGATGCCGCCGACACCCGCCGCGGCCTGGGAGTGCCCGATGTTCGACTTCAGCGAGCCCAGCCACAGCGGCTGTCCGTCGCGCCGCTCCTGCCCGTACGTGTTCAGCAGCGCCTGCGCCTCGATCGGGTCGCCCAGCTTCGTGCCGGTGCCGTGCGCCTCGACCGCGTCCACGTCCGCCGCGCCGAGCCCCGCGTTCGCCAGGGCCTGGCGGATCACCCGCTCCTGCGAGGGGCCGTTGGGCGCCGTCAGGCCGTTGCTCGCGCCGTCCTGGTTGACGGCCGTGCCCCGTACTACCGCGAGGACGCGGTGGCCGTTGCGCCGGGCGTCCGACAGCCGTTCCACCAGCAGCAGGCCCACGCCCTCCGACCAGCCGGTGCCGTCGGCCGACGCGGAGAACGCCTTGCACCGGCCGTCGGCCGACAGACCGCGCTGCCGGGAGAACTCCACGAACGTCGTCGGCTGCGACATGACGGTCACACCGCCCACCAGGGCCAGGTCGCAGTCGCCCGAACGCAGGGCGTTGGCCGCCAGGTGCAGGGCGACGAGCGAGGACGAGCAGGCGGTGTCGACCGTGACGGCCGGCCCCTCCAGGCCGTAGGTGTAGGCGACGCGGCCGGAGATGACGCTGGAGAGGTTGCCCGCGAGCAGGAAGCCTTCGTACTCGCCGGGCGAGGCGACCGCGCGGGCCGCGTAGTCGTCGTACATGGCGCCCACGTAGACGCCCGTGGCGCTGCCGCGCACCGATGCGGGGTCGATGCCCGCGCTCTCGAAGGTCTCCCAGGCGGTCTCCAGCAGGAGCCGCTGCTGGGGGTCCGCCGCGGTCGCCTCCCGCGGCGACATCCCGAAGAACTCCGGGTCGAACAGGTCCGCGTCGTGCAGGAACCCGCCGTGCCGCGTGTAACTGGTGCCCGCGCTCTCCGGGTCCGGGTCGTACAGGGCCTCCAGGTCCCAGCCGCGGTTCGACGGGAACTCGCTCACCGCGTCCACGCCGTCGGCGACGAGCCGCCACAGGTCCTCCGGCGAGGACACCCCGCCCGGGTAGCGGCAGGCCATCCCCACGATCGCCATCGGCTCGTCCGCCCTGACCCTGCGCCGGGTCACCGCGGCCGCGGGGGCCTCCTCCGCGACCACCCGGGTCAGCAGGTAGGCCGCGAGCGCGGAGGGCGCCGGGTGGTCGAAGACGAGGGTGGCGGGCAGCTTCACACCGGTGGCCCGGGTCAGCTGGTTGCGCAGCTCGACGCTGCTCATCGAGTCGAAGCCGATGTCGCTGAACGCCCGGTCGGGGGCGACGGCGGCGGCGCCGGCGTGCCCGAGGACGGCGGCGGCCTTGGCGCGGACGAGGTCGAGCACGGCCTCCTTCCGCTTGTCCTCGGGGAGCGCGGCGATCTGCCGCGCCCAGGCGGAGCCCTGGCCCGCGTCCCGTCCTGCCTGCGCGGCGCGCCGGACCCGGGCGGGTACGAGGCCCTTCAGCAGCGGGTGCGGCTCGTCGGGCCCGGTCCTGGACGGCTTCAGCGGTACGGGGACGAGCAGCGCGGCGTCGGTGCCGAGCGCCCGGTCGAACAGGGCGAGGCCCTGCTCCGCGGCGAGCGGCGGCATCCCGGCCCGCTCCCAGCGGGCCGTCTCGGCGGCGGTGAGCGTGCCGCCCATGCCGTCGGCCACGTCCCACAGGCCCCAGGCGAGCGAGGTCGCCGGGAGGCCCTGGGCGCGGCGGTGCTGGGCCAGCGCGTCCAGGTAGGTGTTGGCGGCGGCGTAGTTCGCCTGGCCGGCGGTGCCCATGAGGCCGGAGACCGAGGAGAACAGGACGAAGGCCTTCAGGTCGAGCCCGCCGGTCAGCTCGTGCAGGTGCCGGGCCGCGTCCGCCTTCGGCCGGAGCACGGCGTGCAGGCGCTCGGGGGTCAGCGACAGCACGGTCGCGTCGTCGAGGACGCCGGCGGTGTGGACGACGGCGGTCAGCGGGTGGGCTTCGGGGACGGAGCCGAGGAGCGCGGCGACGGCCTCCCGGTCGGAGACGTCGGCCGCCTCGACGCGCACCTCGGCGCCCGACGCGGCGAGTTCGGCGGCCAGTTCCCGTGCGCCGGGGGCGTCGGGGCCCCTGCGGCTGGTCAGCAGCAGGTGCCTGACACCGTGTGCGGCCACCAGGTGGCGGGCGAACAGCGCGCCGAGTCCGCCGGTGCCTCCGGTGACGAGGACGGTCCCGTCGGGGTCGAGCCCGCCGGCCGGCCCGCCTTCCGTACGGCCGGTGTCCGCGGCGGCGAGGAGCGGCGCCCTCAGCTCTCCGGCGCGCACGGCCAGCTGCTGCTCCCGCGTGGCCATGGCCGCGGTCAGCAGGTCGTCGGTGCCCTGCGGATCGGCCGCGGCGGCGGCGTCGAGGTCGATGAGGACCAGGCGGTCCGGGTGCTCGGACTGCACCGAGCGGACCAGTCCCCACACGGGGGCGGCGTCGAGGTCGGTGACGTCCTCGCCGGGCAGGGCGGCGACCGCGCCCGAGGTCACCACGGCCATCCGGGAGTCGGCGAACCGCCCGTCGGAGAGGAACTCCTGGACCAGGCGCAGGACGCGCAGGGTCCCGGCGTACCGCCCGTCGGCCGGGGAGCCGGCGTGCGTGCCGTACTGGCGGACGGTGATCACATCGGCCGCGTCCACGCCGGCCAGGCCGTCCCCGGCCTCCGCGAAGGTCGGCGCGGAGTCCTCCCGGGGCGCGGTGACGGCAGGCCACCGCAGTGCGTACAGCGCGTCGGCCGCGGAGCCGCGGCCCGCCGTGGCCAGTTTCTCCTTGGCGACCGGGCGCAGGGTCAGGGACTCCACGTCGGCGACGGGCGCACCGGTCCCGTCGGTGAGGGTGATGCCGAAGGTGTCCGTGCCCCGCGGGCTGATCCGGACCCGCAGCTCCGTGGCGCCGGAGGCGTGCAGGGTGATGCCGGACCAGGCGAACGGCAGCCGGATGCTGTCGTGCTCGTCCGGCGCGGCCGCGGCGAGGACCAGCGGGTGCAGGACCGCGTCGAGGAGGGCAGGGTGCAGGCCGAAGCGGGCGCCGTCCTCGCCGGCCGCGGCGGGCAGCCGCACCTCGGCGTAGAGGTCGTCGCCGTCGCGCCAGGCCCGGCCCAGCCCCTGGAAGGCGGGCCCGTAGCCGTAACCCAGCGCGGACAGGCGGTCGTACGCGTCCTCGGCCGGCTCCGGCTCGGCGCCGGCGGGCGGCCACTCGGCCGGCTGTCGGGCCTCCGCCGCGGCGGGCGGCGCCGCGCCGAGGGTGCCCGAGGTGTGCCGGGTCCACCGGCGTGCCCGGTCGTCGGCGAAGTCCGGCCCGGCGTGGACGGTGAAGGTCCTGGCGCCGGTGGCGTCGGGTGCGCCGACGGCCACCTGGATGCGCACGGCCTCGTCCGCCGCGAGGGTGAGGGGCGCCTCCAGCGTGAGGTCCTCGACGTACGGGACACCGAGGTGGATGCCCGCGGCCATGGCCAGTTCGAGGAAGGCGGTGGCGGGCAGCAGCACGGTGCCCGCGATGGTGTGGTCGGCCAGCCACGGGTGGCTGCGCAGCGAGATGCGGCTGGTGAGGACCGTGTCCTCGCGCTCCGCGAGCTCGACCGCGGTGGCGAGCAGCGGGTGGTCGGCGGTGTCGAGTCCCAGGCTCCGTACGTCCGTCGCGGGCTGCGGGGCCAGCCAGTAGTGCTCCCGCTGGAAGGCGTACGTCGGCAGCGCGGCGGGGGTGGCGCCGGGGAAGAGGCTCGCCCCGTCGAGGGGGGCGCCGGCCGTGTGGGCGCGGGCGATGCCCCGGGCGAAGGTGTCGGGCTCGGGGCGGCCCGCGCGCAGCAGCGCCACGGCCGTGACGTCCTCCGCGGAGCTCTGGGCGAGGGCGGTGAGGACGGCGTCGGGGCCGACCTCGACGAGGACGGTGGCGCCCTGGTGTTCCAGCTCCCGTACGGCGTCCAGGAAGCGGACGGTCGCGCGGATCTGTCCGCTCCAGTAGTCGGGGGAGGTGAGTTCCTCGGTGGTGGCGAGCCGGCCGGTCACCGTGGAGACGAGGGGGATGGCCGGCGGGTTGAACCGCAGGGTGGCCGCGACCGCGCGGAACTCGTCGAGGATGCCGTCCATGTGCGGCGAGTGGAAGGCGTGGCTGACCTTGAGCGTGGTGGTCTTGCGCCCCCGGTCGCGCCAGCCGGCGGCGATCTCCTGCGCCGCGGACGCGTCGCCCGAGACGACCACCGCGCGCGGCCCGTTGACGGCCGCGATGTCCACGGCCTCCTCGTGGCCCGCCAGCGAGCGGCGGACCTCCTCCTCCTCGCCCTGTACGGCGATCATGGCGCCGCCGGGGCGGGCCGCCTGCATCAGCCGGGCGCGGGCGGCCACCAGCGTCGCCGCGTCCGCGAGCGAGAGCACGCCCGCGGCGTGCGCGGCGGCCAGCTCGCCGATCGAGTGCCCGGCGAGCAGGTCGGGGGTCGTGCCGTGGTGGGCGAGCAGCCGGAACAGCGCGACCTCCACGGCGAACAGGGCGGGCTGGGCGTACCGGGTCTGGTGGAGCAGCTCGGCGTCGGGGCCGTCCGGCTCGGCGAACACCACCTCACGCAGCGGGCGCTCCAGCAGGCCGTCGAAGGCCGCGAACACGGCGTCGAGCGCGGTGGCGAAGACGGCCGAGGAGGCGTACAGCCCGCGGCCCATGCCCAGGCGCTGGGCGCCCTGGCCGGTGAAGAGGAAGGCGGTGCGGCCGCCGGCGCCGGTCGCGCCGGCCACCACGTCCGGGATGTCGCCGTACGGGGCGCCCGCGGCCAGCGCGTCCAGTGCGGCGAGGCGCTCGGCCGTACTGCTGCCGAAGACCGCGGCCCGCTCCTCGAAGGCGGTGCGCTGGGTGGCGAGGGCGAGCCCCACGGACTCCACCGTGGCGGCGGGGTCCGCGGCTTCGGCGAGGTGGGCGCGCAGCCGTGCCGCCTGGGCGCGCAGGGCCTGCTCGTCCCGGGCCGACAGCAGCCAGGGGGCGGGCACGCCGGCCCGGCCCTCCACAGCCGCGTCCTCAAGGGCCTCGGCGGTGGCGGGGTCGTACTCCAGGACCACATGGGCGTTGGTGCCGCTGATGCCGAACGAGGAGACGGCGGAGCGCCGCAGCCGCCCGTCCGCGGGCCAGTCCCGGGACTCGGTGAGCAGTTCGACGGCGCCCGCGGACCAGTCCACGTGGGGCGACGGCTCGTCGACGTGCAGGGTCCTGGGCAGGGTGCCGTGGCGCATCGCCTGCACCATCTTGATGACGCCGCCCACGCCTGCGGCGGCCTGGGCGTGCCCGATGTTGGACTTGAGCGAGCCCAGGTAGACCGGCTGCGCGCCCTCGCGGCCGCTGCCGTAGGTGGCGATGATCGCCTCCGCCTCGATGGGGTCGCCGAGCCTGGTGCCGGTGCCGTGCGCCTCCACCGCGTCGACATCGGCGGCGGTCAGCCGGGAGTCGGCCAGGGCCTGGCGGATGACCCGCTGCTGGGCGAGGCCGCTGGGCGCGGTCAGGCCGTTGCTCGCGCCGTCCTGGTTGATCGCGGAGCCGCGGATGACCGCGAGGACCCGGTGGCCGTTGCGGCGGGCGTCCGAGAGGCGCTCCACGAGCAGCATGCCGACGCCCTCGCCCCAGCCGGTGCCGTCGGCGCCGGCCGCGAACGACTTGCACCGGCCGTCCGGGGAGAGCCCGCGCTGCCGGGAGAACTCGACGAACATGCCGGGCGAGGACATCACGGCCGCGCCGCCCGCCAGGGCCAGGTTCGTCTCGCCCGACCGCAGGGAGCGGATCGCCAGGTGCAGGGCGACGAGGGAGGAGGAGCAGGCGGTGTCCGCCGTCACGGCGGGCCCGATGAGCCCGAGCTGGTAGGCGATGCGTCCCGACATCACGCTGGCGGTGGAGCCGGTGAGCACGTTGCCCTGCACGCTCGGCGGCGCGTCCTGCATCCGGGGCCCGTATTCGAGCGAGGTGGCCCCGACGAAGACGCCGGTACGGCTGCCGCGCAGCGTCTCGGGGAGCACGCCCGCGCGCTCGACGGCCTCCCAGGAGGTTTCGAGGAGCAGCCGCTGCTGGGGGTCCATGGCGAGGGCCTCGCGGGGCGAGATCCCGAAGAAGGCGGCGTCGAACTCGCCGGCCTCGTGCAGGAATCCGCCGTGCCGCACCGAGCTCGTGCCCTGCCGCTCGGGGTCGGGGTCGTACAGGTCCTCGCCCCAGCCGCGGTCGACGGGGAAGGCGGAGACGGCGTCGGTCCCCTCGGCCACCAGGCGCCACAGGTCCTCGGGGGAGGTGACGCCGCCGGGGTAGCGGCAGGCCATGCCGATGATGGCGATCGGCTCGCCGTCCTGGGCCGTGGCGGCCCCGGCGTCGGGTCCCGCGCCGTCCTCGCCGAGCAGCGCGGCCTCGACGAACTCGGTGAGGGCCCGCGGGGTCGGATGGTCGAAGAGCAGCCCGACCGACAGGCTCAGCCCGGTCGCCCGGGCGAGGGCGGAGCGGAGCTCGGTGGTCATCAGGGAGCTGAAGCCCAGCTCCTGGAAGGTCGTGTGCGGGTCGACGCGCTCGCCCTGCCCGTACTCCAGGACCGCGGCGACGTGCCCGTCGACGAGCTCCGCCACGGCATGCCGGCGGGCGGTGTCGGACAGGCCGGCGAGGCGCGCCCCCAGCTCGCCGTGCGGCAGTACGGAGGCCGGCTCGTCGGTGGTGTACGGGGCTTCGGCGACGGCCGCGTCCGCGGGGTGCGGCCGCTCCCCGGCCGTGCGCGCCGGGCCGTCCAGCCAGTACCGCCTGCGCTGGAAGGCGTAGGTGGGCAGGTCGACGCGCCGGGCGCCGAGGCCCCCGTAGAGCGCGGCCCAGTCCACCTCGGCGCCCCGGGTGTACGCCGTGGCGAGCGCGGTGAGCACCGACTGCGCCTCGGGCCGCTCGCGTCGCAGGGCGGGTACGGCCGTCACCGCGCCGGGGTCGGCGAGGGTGTCCTCGGCCAGCGCGGACAGCACGCCGTCGGGGCCGACCTCGAGGAGGGTGGTGACGCCGTGGGCCTCCAGGTGGCGCACGGTGTCGGTGAAGCGGACGGCCTCGCGGATGTGACGCGCCCAGTAGTCGGGGGAGGTGAGCTGCTCGTCGGTGGCGAGGGTGCCCGTCACGTCGGAGACGACCGGGATGCGCGCCGGGTGGTAGGTGAGCCGGGCGGCCACCTGCCGGAACTCGTCGAGCACCTCCTCCATGTGCGGCGAGTGGAAGGCGTGGCTGACCGTGAGCCGCTTGGTCTTGCGGCCCCGCCGGCGCAGCTGCTCCGCCACCTCCTCCACCGCGTCCGCGTCGCCGGATATCACGGTGGAGTACGGCGAGTTGAGGGCGGCGATGGCCACCTGCCGCTCGCGGCCGACGAGCAGCGGGGCGACCTCGTCCTCCCCCGCCTGCACGGCGATCATGGCGCCGTCGGCCCGTGCCGACTGCATGAGGCGGCCCCGGGCCGCGACCAGCGAGGCCGCGTCCGGCAGGTCGAGGACCCCGGCGACGTGGGCGGCGGCCAGTTCGCCGATGGAGTGGCCCGCCACGATGTCGGGACGTACCCCGAAGGATTCGAGCAGCCGGTAGAGGGCCACTTCCACGGCGAACAGCGCGGGCTGGGTGCGCACGGTGTCGTCGAGGCCGTGGCCGGTGGCGATGGTCTGGGCGAGCGGCCGGTCCAGGTACGGGTCGAAGGCCGCCGCCACGGCGTCGAAGGCGGCCGCGTAGGCGGGGAACGCCTCGTACAGCTCCTGGCCCATGCCGGGGCGCTGGGCACCCTGCCCGGTGAACAGGAAGGCGGTGCGGCCGGGTGTGACCGCGGCGCCCGTCACCAGCCCGGAGGCGGGACGGCCCGTGGCGAGTGCGTCGATGCCGTCGAGGAGCCCCGGTGCGTCGGGGGCCAGGACCACGGCACGGTGCCGGAAGGAGGTCCGGTGCGCGGCCAGGGTCCAGCCGACGTCCACCGCCGACGGCGGGGCGCCGGCGGTCAGGTGGGCGTGCAGGCGCTCTGCCTGCCCCCGCAGTGCCGCGCCGCCCGCTCCGGAGAGCACCCACGGGACCACGGCGGGGGCGGGGGCCGCTTCCTCGGCGGGTTGCGGCCGCGCCGCCGGCGGGGCCTCGGAGAGCACGACGTGGCAGTTGGTGCCGCCCATGCCGAAGGAGCTGACGCCCGCGACCAGCGGGCGGTCCGGGCGGGGCCAGTCGGTCAGTTCGCGCTGCATGGCGAGCCCGAGCTCCGCGAGCGGGATGGCCGGGTTCGGCGTCTCGAAGTTGAGGGTGGCGGGCAGCTGCCGGTGGTGGATGCCGAGCAGGGTCTTGATGAGGCCGGCGATGCCCGCCGCGCCTTCCAGGTGACCGATGTTGGTCTTGACCGATCCGACGCGCAGCGGCGCGTCCTGCGGCCGTCCGGCGCCGAGCACGGCTCCCAGGGCGGCGGCCTCGATGGGGTCGCCCACGGGTGTCCCGGTGCCGTGGAGTTCCACGTACTGCACGGCGTCGGCGTCGAGCCCCGCCCGTTCGTAGGCGGTCCGCAGGACCTGCTCCTGCGCCCGGGCGCTGGGCACGGTGAGCCCGTCCGTGGCCCCGTCGTTGTTCACGGCGCTGCCGCGGATGACGCCGTAGACGCGGTCGCCGTCGGCGAGGGCCTGCCGCAGCGGCTTGAGGACGACGACGCCGCTGCCCTCGCCGGGTACGAAGCCGTTGGCGCGGGCGTCGAAGGTGTAGGTGACCCCGTCGGGGGACAGCGCGCCGAACCGCTCCTCGGTCACGGTGTTCTCGGCGAGGAGGTTGAGGTTCACGCCGGCGGCGATCGCGGCGGTGGACTCCCCGTTGCGCAGGCTCTCGCAGGCCAGGTGCACGGCCACGAGCGAGGAGGACTGGGCGGCGTCGACGGTCATGCTGGGGCCGCTCAGGCCCAGGTGGTAGGAGACGCGGTTGGCGATGACGCCGCGGTTCACGCCGGTCATCGTGTGCTGGGTGACGGCTTCGGCGCCCTGCTGGTACAGCAGGTTGGTGTAGTCGTCCCGCAGCGTGCCCACGAACACCGCGGTGGCGGTGGACCGCAGGGACGCCGGCACCATCCCCGCGTCCTCCAGGGCCTCCCAGGCGAGTTCGAGGACGAGACGCTGCTGGGGGTCCATGGTGGCCGCCTCGCGGGGCGAGACCGCGAAGAAGGCCGCGTCGAAGTCGCCCACCGCGTCGAGGAATCCGCCGCGCCTGATCGCGGCCGGGGCGTCGGGGCCCCACCGGTCCGCCGGGACGTCCGTGATGGCACTCGTACCGCCGCTGAGCAGCTCCCAGAAGGCCGCGGGGCTCTGCGCGCCGGGAAGCCGGCAGGCCAGTCCGACGACAGCGATCGGCTCACTCTTTTCGGTACGGCCGTCGACCGCCGGAGCATGCTCACTCTTCATGAATTTCCGCTGCCCTTTCGTAACCGGGTTCCCCATGGCACAAGCCCCATTCACTCCTGAGGCGAATGTGACGCAATCCCAGAAATCCGACCCTACGCAGCGCCCGGGAACCCATTCCCCAATGCCGGGCCACGGGCCGGTAACTGGAAAACGGCCCGCCCACCGGCCCGTACACGCACACTGCCCGGTCCGCGCGGGGGC
This sequence comes from Streptomyces sp. NPDC057010, assembly GCF_042673805.1. Classification (NCBI taxonomy): domain Bacteria; kingdom Bacillati; phylum Actinomycetota; class Actinomycetes; order Kitasatosporales; family Streptomycetaceae; genus Streptomyces; species Streptomyces sp. NPDC057010. The sequence goes on from NZ_JBHUSC010000003.1 coordinate 267,201, forward strand.
GCGGACCGGGCAGTGGGGCCTTGCAAGGGGCGGGCGGGGAGGCGCCCGGTCCCGGTTCATTCACGTACGGAAAAGGGGTGTGCGTCCGCTCTCCCGATGGGCGGCGATTACCCGAAGGTGAACACGCGGCGCCCGGACGCGGGGCGATTACCGGAAGGTGAGTTCCCTGGTGCCGGACGCGGACCGGGCACACGGCATTACCGCGCCGCCGGTCATCCGGTGACGCTCTCGGTGCCCTCGCTGCGCGCGGCCGACAGGAGGAGCTCCACGAGCTGCTCGTTGCTGACGCGCTCCGGCCGGCCCAGGGTGACCGTGGTGGCGTGGCTCTTGCCCCCGGACCAGCTCGGACGGCGCAGCAGCAGCTCGGGGCCGGCTGCGGCGACCACCAGCAGCGGCCCGGAGCCGGCGGTCTCCGCGAGTTCCTCGACGGCGTCGAGGACCACGTCGTCGGCGCGGTGGAGGTCGTCGATGCACAGCACGAGGGGCTCCTGCCGCGCGGCCTCCTGGAGGAACTGCCCCCAGGCGTCGAGCACTTCGGTCGGACACAGCTCCCCGAAGTGGATGTCGGCATTGGAGTCGCCCGAGGCCACCAGCGGGCGCAGCCGGGAGATCAACAGCTCCGAGGTCCGTTCGGACTGGAACAGCGACCGCACGGCGCGGACGAGCGCGCCGTGCGCCGCCGCCTCGTCGTCGCCGGCACGGATGCCGCAGTAGGCGTCCAGGATCTGGGCCGGGGCCCGCAGGAGGCAGGCGTCCTCCGCGGGCGCCGGAACGCGTGCGGTGAGGACCCGGGAACCGGCGCCCCGCACCGTGACCCAGCGCCCGAACTCCCGCAGCAGCCTGCTCTTCCCCGTACCGCCCTCGCCCAGGACCGTCGCCAGGTGGGGCACGCCCCGGTGCTGGCCGCGCTTCACGAGCCCGCGCAGGATGTCGAGTTCGTACGCCTCGCCACCACCGGCCTCGGTGTGCTCCTCGTCGCGCCCGCCCAGCGCCTGCCAGCCCGCGGCCGCCGGGTCGGCGAGCCAGTACAGTACGGCGTCCTCGCTGGCCCGGCGTACGGCGTCACTGACCCGGACCGCTCCGGCGGGCACTTCGGACAGCAGCGCCTGGGATTCGTCGAGCACCGTGCCGACCACGGTCGGGGCGTCCTCGGGGCCCCTGCGGCGCAGCAGCACCTCGCCGTTGGTCACCGAGCAGTGCACGGTCAGCTGGGCCGCCTCGGGGCCGGCCCCCGCGGAGACGTCGAGTACGTCGCGGATCGCGAGCGCCGCGAGGACCGCCTGCCGCGCGTCGTCGTCACCGGGCGCCTGGAGCCCGAACAGGGCGAGGGAGACGGAGCCGATCGTGGCCATCACGGTGCCGCCGAACCGCTCGATCTGCTCCTTGACCAGCTGGCCCGCGCCCTCCAGCAGGGCGTCGAGGTCCGGGGTCGCACCGTCGGCGAGCGAGGGGGCGAGCCGGGTGCGTACGGAGACCACGCTGACCCTGCGGCGTTCGGAGCCGGTGCGCTGCTCGGGCACGGTGGTCTCGGCGCCCCGCGGCGGGCCGGCCGGTCCGCCGGAGGACCCCTTCTCCCGCAGGGCCGGCGGCGCCTCGGCCGCCGCGGTGACGGGGCCGCGCGTGCCGGTCTCGGCCAGGGTGAGGGCGGGGTCCTGGACGAGGATCGCCTGCTGCAACTGCTGCAGGGCGTGGCCCGGTTCCAGGCCCAGGCTCTCGACGAGGACGGCCCTGACCCTGCTGTACGCGTTGAGGGCGTCCGCCTGCCGCCCGCACCGGTACAGGGCGAGCATCAGCTGACCGCACGACCGCTCCCGCAGCGGCTCGGCCTGGACCATCGTCTCCAGTTCCACGAGGACAGAGTGGTGGCCGCCGCTGGCCAGCTGCGCGTCGAAGTAGTCCTCCATGACCTCCAGCCGGGTGTTCTCGACGGCGGCCAGCTCGGGCCACTGGATGCCCGCCTCCACCAGGTCGGCGAGGGCGGGCCCGCGCCACAGCGCGAGCGCGTCGCTCAGCAGCGCCGAGGCGGACTCGGCGGCCCCGATGGCGAGTTGCTCGCGGCCCTGGGTCACCCACTTCTGGAACAGGTACAGGTCCACCTGGTCAGGGTCCACCCGCATCATGTAGCCCGGCGGCTGTGTCAGGAGTGCCGTGGCACCCGGATCTCGCTCCGTCTGTCCTAAGAACAGGGCCCCCCGCAGGCCGTAGACCGCGTTCTGCAGGATCTTGCGCGCCGTGGTGGGGGCGTCGTCGACCCCCCACAGGGCGTTCATCAGCTGGCTCGTGGCCACCACCTTGTTCGCCTGGAGCAGCAGGAAGCCGAGCGTGGCCCGCTGCTTGGTACCCCCCAGTCCGACCGTTCTCCCCTTGTCGACGACTTCCAGCGGCCCCAGCATCCGGAACTGCATCAATTCCCCCAACTCGATGATCCGAGCAATGAACGGACCTCTGGGCGGCCCGTGATGCGCGCCGGCGCCGGCGCCACAGCCGCCTGCCATATCGGCCAAGATCCGGTCACTATGGTGCACGGGGGCGGTCCAAGCGCAGACAAATCAGTCGGCCGGAAGGGCCCGACCACCTGCAACGTTGTTCGACTGTGCCCTTTGGACCGGACCATTGCGCGTGGACGGGCCGGGGGAGGGCCCGTCCGGCCGCCGTCAGGTCCGTACGGGAATCTGCACCCCCAGGGCCTCGGTGACGGTCCTCGCCACCTCCTCGATGTGCGCGTCGAGGTAGAAGTGCCCCCCGGCGAAGACCTTCGTCGACGCGGGGGCGGTGGTGAAGTCCCGCCAGGCGTCGGCCTCGGCCACGCCGACCACGGGGTCGCTGTCCCCGATCAGCACGGTGAACGGGATGTCGAGCGGCTCGCCCGGCTCCCAGGCGTACGCGCCGATCGCCCGGTAGTCGGCGCGCAGCGCGGGCATGACCATGGCCCGCAGCTCGGGGTCCTCGACGGCCTTGGGCGCGGTTCCGCCCAGGCTGCGTATGGCGGCGATGATGTCGGCGTCCGTCCGCAGCCGGTCACGCGCGTCGGGGGTGGCGGCGGGTGCGCCCCTGCCCGAGAGGAACAGCCGGAGGGGGCCGGCCGCCTGGCGCCGCACGATGCGGCGGGCCGTCTCGTAGGCGAGCACCGCGCCCATGCTGTGCCCGAAGAAGGCGTACGGCTCCTCCTCGGCCTGCACGAGCACGGCGTCGGCGAGGGCGTCGGCGAGCCGTCCGATGTCGGCGACGGGCTCCTCGCGCCGGCGGTCCTGGCGGCCCGGATACTGGGCGGCCAGGACGTCGACGCTCCCCGACAGCTCTCTGGACAGGGGGGTGAAGGTGCTGGCCGCGCCGCCCGCGTGCGGGAAGCAGAACAGCCGCACACCGCCCCGCCCGGCCCGGTGCTCCCCGTCCGCCGGGGCGAACCTGCGGAACCACTCACTGCCCATGCCACTCCCCGATCACCGTCACACCGTGCGGCCGGCCCGGCCGCCCCTACGCCCCATGCTGCGCGCCGACCGTCAACACCCGCGTCACTCCCGAGCACCCGCCGCCCCCACTCGCGCCCCACTGGCCGGGCATCAGGCGACCACGGGTCTGTCCGGGTGGGTGTGCAGGCCGCGGCCGGCATCGGGGAGGTGAAGGACCTTCAAGGGCTCGTCGCACCGGGTGGGGTTGAGGATCTCGGAGTGGAGGCGCTGCAGGTCCTCGGAGGGTTCGAGGCCCAGCTCCCGCTTGAGGAGCCGGTAGAGCGTGCGGTACGCCTCCAGGGCCTCGCTGCGGCGTCCCGCGTGGTTCAGCGCCATGATGAGCTGGCCGTGGAAGCGCTCGTGGAGGGGGAACTCCTCGACCAGGCAGCGCAGATCGGGCAGCACCTCGCGCAGCCTGCCGAGCCAGCACTCGATCTCGATGCGCAGTTCGAGCGCGCTGATCCGCAGTTCCTCCAGCCGCGCGATCCGGCTGACGAGCACCGAACCGACCGGCACACCGCTCAGCACCGGGCCGCGCCACAGGGCCAGGGCGCGGCTCACCAGGCGGGCCGCGCCCTCCAGTTGCCCGTCCTCCACCTCCCGGCGGGCCTGCCGGACCAGTCGCTCGAACCGGCCGGCGTCGACCTCGTCGTCGTTGACCCGGAACTCGTATCCGGGCGCCTTGGTGACGAGCAGCTCCCGCCCGGGAGCCGTCAGGTTCTCCTCCTCGAGCATCCTGCGCGCGTGGTAGACGTGCGTCTGCAACGTCTTGCGCGCGCTGCGTGGCGGGGGCCCGTCCCCCCACAGTTCCTGGATCAGGAGGTCCGCCGGTACCAGTTCGCGGGGTTGTAAGGCGAGAACCGCAAGCATTTGGCAAATTTTCGGGGCCTGGGGCATGTGTGCTCTGCCGTCATCAGTGATGATCTCGAACGGGCCGATGAGGTTGAACTGCATGGCTGACACTCCGGTTCCCGGTGATCGATTCTTCGTGTACTACACAGTCAACACGGTTGTCACGAGGCGGTCCAAACATGTGCGAGTGAGCCTCAACCGGCCCTGGACCAGGCTGGCGAGGCCGTCGGGAACCGGCCGAATCCCTACTGGCATCCCGGAAGAAGGATCTTCATGGTGGTGTTGAGCGGGGCGTGAACACGCCGGTGTGCCGCCGGCATCCGGAGCGATACGGGCCGCGCGTGCGGGCGCCGCGGCGGCCGCCTCCCCCTCCCACCCGAGAAGAGAGGTCCGCCGATGGCCGCACCCCTGCCGCACCGACGGCTGACGTCGTGATCGAGGTGATCCTGCCCCGCGGCGCGGCGTCCGCCGAGGCGTTCGGGGACCCGCCCGAGGCAGCCCTGTACCCCGGCGAGGAGGCGGTCGTCGCCCGGGCCGTGGAAAGCCGGCGCCGCGAGTACACCACGGCCCGGCACTGCGCCCGGCTGGCGTTACGGGACCTGGGCCACGAGCCCGTCGCGATCCCGACCGGCGACAAGGGCGAACCCGTCTGGCCCGAGGGCGTCCTCGGCACCCTGACGCACTGCTCCGGCTACCGCGCCGCGGCCGTGGCCCGCGCCGACCACATCGCCTCCCTCGGCATCGACGCCGAGCCCCATCTCCCGCTGCCCGAAGGCGTCCTAGAGGCCGTGGCCCGCCCCGAGGAACTCGCCCACCTCGCGTCTCTCCGTGCATCGGCGCCCGAAGTCCACTGGGACCGCCTGCTGTTCAGCGCCAAGGAATCGGTCTACAAGGCCTGGTTCCCCCTGGCCCGCCGCCGCCTCGACTTCCTCGAGGCCACCCTGGAGTTCGACCGCTCCACCCGGACCTTCCACGCGACGCTCCACCGCACGGGCCCCACCCTGCGGGGCCGCCCGCTCACCTCGATGACGGGCCGCTGGCTCGTCGCGAGGTCCCTGCTCACCACATCGGTGGTCATCGACCACTGAACCAGGGCGCAATGGGTCATCGTTGAGGAATGAGAACGAAGCACGCCGAGGAAGCAACAGGTCGAATCGCGCCGCCCGTCGAAGCGAGGCGCGCCGGACTCCCCCACCGCGCGGGCGCGGCATCGTGACCGCCCGGCGACAGGACCCCCTGCGCGACCCACGCTTCTTCGCCGATCCCCACCCCACCTACGACCGGCTGCGCGAAGGCTGCCCGGTCCAGCGGATCCCCACCGGCTCGGGCGGACACCACGCGTACCTGATCACCGGTCACCCCGAGGCCCGCGAGGCGTTCACGGACCCCCGCCTGTCCAAGGACACGGCCCGCTTCTTCGCCGACCGGCCCTCGAACCGCGACCTGCACCCGGCGCTCTCCCGCAACATGCTGGCGAGCGACCCCCCGGCACACACCCGCCACCGCCGCGTGGCAACCCGCCTGTTCACGACCGGCCGCGTCCGGGAACTGCGCCCGTACATCACCCGGGTCGTGGACGACCTCATGACCACGTGGCGACCGGGCACGGACATCGACCTCGTGGCGGACCTGGCGGTCCCCCTGCCGGTCACCGTCGTCTGCGAACTCCTGTGCGTCCCTGAACCCGACCGCGCCACCCTCGCCGCCCGATCCCACGACCTCTTCGACGCGACCGGCACCGACCGCATCGACGCCGCGTCGCACCACATCGGCGACTACCTCACCCACCTGATCGACTCGGCCCGCGCCACCCCCGGCGACGGCCCGCTCCATTCCCTCCTGCGCGACTGCGACGAGGCCGGCCTGGACCGGGACGAGACCGTCTCCCTGGCCGCCCTCCTGCTGGTCGCCGGGCACGAGACCACGACCCACTTCATCGGCAACGCCGTCCTGGCCCTGCTCCGCCACCCGGAGGCGTTCGACCGCCTGCGCCGGGACCCGGACCTGATCCCCGGCGCACTCGACGAACTGCTCCGCTACGACTCACCGCTGAGCGTGGCCACCTTCCGCCACAGCACGCAGGACCTGCGCGTCGGCGGCGTCGACATCCCTGCGGGCTTCCCGGTGCTCATCGCCCCCGGTGCCGCGAACCACGACCCGGCGGCGTTCCCCGACCCGCACCGCCTCGACCTCGGCCGCGACGCCGGCGGCCACCTGTCCTTCGGCCACGGCATCCACCGCTGCCCGGGCGCCCCCCTGGCCCGGGCCGAGGCGGAAATCGCCCTCCGCGCCCTCCTGACCCGCTACCCGAACACGCGCCTGACCGCCCCCGAGGAACCCCCGCCCCGGCACCGCTCCCGCCTCACCCGCGGCCTGACGACCCTCCCCCTGACCCTCGCCTGACCCCCCACGGGCTCAGTCGCCCTTCGCGACGGGCTCCAGGATCGCCACGCACTCCACGTGATGCGTCATCGGGAAGAGGTCGAAGACGCGGAGGGTGCGGACCTTGTAGCCGTTCTCCTTGAAGTAGCCGAGGTCGCGGGCGAGGGCCGCCGGGTCGCAGGCCACGTAGGCGATGCGGCGGGCGGAGAGGCCGGCGATGTGGCGGACCGTCTGCTTGCCGGCGCCCGCGCGGGGCGGGTCCAGGACGACCAGGTCGCACTCGGTGATGCCGGTCTTCGGGAGGATCTGCTCGACCTTGCCCTGCTCGATGCGGACCCGGGAGAAGTCCGCCAGGTTGTGGCGGGCGTCCTCCACCGCGCGCTTCGTCGTCTCGATGCCGAGGACCGCGCCCGTGTCGCCGAGGCGCTCCGCCAAGGCGCCCGCGAAGATGCCGACGCCGCAGTAGAGGTCGAGGGCCATCTCGCCCTTGCGCGGCATCAGGCCCTGCATGACGGCCTTGATCAGGGTGTCGGCGGCCTGCGGGTGGACCTGCCAGAAGCCGCCCATGCCGACCCGGTAGGTGCGGCCGTCCGCGCGTTCGCGGACGAAGGGGCGGCCGTGGACGCGGTGGACGCCGCCGTCCTTCTCCTCGACGCGCAGGACGGAGACCGGCTTGTCCAGCTCCACGAGCGGGAGGCGGCCGCCGGGGCGCGGGGTGAGGACCACCTGGCGGTCCTGAGAGCCGGTCGCGGCGATCGCCTCGACCGTGGCCATCTGGGGCCAGTCCTGCTTCTCGATGCCGAGCTCGCTGACGCCAGGCGCCGCGATCATGCAGTGGTCGATCAGTTCGATGTCGTGCGAGCGGTGCTTGCGCAGGCCCGCGTTGCCGTCCTCGTCGATCGCGTACTGGACGCGGGTGCGCCACTGCGGGACCTGGCCCGCCGGCAGCTTGTCCCCTTCGGCCGGCATGACGGTGCCGTCCCAGCCGGCCTCTTCCGGGGTGAGCCCGGCGAGCCGCTTCAGCTGCTCGGCGACGACCTCGCCCTTGAGCCGGCGCTGGGCGCCGGGCTTGGCGTGCTGCCAGTCGCAGCCGCCGCACTTGCCGGGGCCGGCGTACGGGCACGGGGCCTCGACGCGGTCCTTGGAGGCCGTGAGGACGGTGATGGCGTCGGCGCGCAGGAAGCGGGAGTCGACGTCGCCCTCGGTGACCTTCGCGATCACCTTCTCCCCGGGGAGGGTGTGGCGGACGAAGAGCACCCGGCCGTCGGCGGTCCGGGCGATGCAGTGACCGCCGTGTGCCACGGGGCCGACCTCGACCTCGTACTCCTCCCCGACCAGTGACTGCTTCTCGTTCTGCTCGGTCATGGTGGGGAGACTCCAAAGTCACGGAAGGGAAGAGAAAGGGAAGGGAAAGGGAAGAGGCAAAGAACGGCCGGACGGCCGACCCACCAGTTTACGTGGATCTCGTCCGGCCGTTCACCAACCGGGTCAGCCCTTCGCGGCGGGGTCCTTGGGGGCGCGCGGGGTGGTCACCGGACCGCGGCGCACCGCGCCCGGGGCGTTCCACTCCTGGCGCTTCTTGGCCCGCTTCTTCGCGATCTCCGAGGACTCCAGCTGGTAGGGCACCGAGGTGACCATCACACCGGGGGTGAAGAGCAGCCTGCCCTTGAGGCGCAGCGCGCTCTGGTTGTGCAGGACGTGCTCGTACCAGCGTCCGACGACGTACTCGGGGATGTAGACGCTGACCGCGTCGCGCGGGTTCTCGCTGCGCAGGCCCTTGACGTACTCGATCACCGGGCGGGTGATCTCGCGGTAGGGCGAGTCGAGGATCTTGAGGGGGACGTTGATCCCGCGCCGCTCCCACTCGTCCCTGAGGGCCTTGGTCTCCGCCGGGTCGACGCTGATGCTCAGCGCCTCCAGGGTGTCGGAGCGGGTCAGCTTGGCGAAGGCCAGGGCCCGCAGGGTGGGCTTGTGGACCTTGGAGACCAGGACGATGGAGTGGACCCGGGAGGGGCGGATGCTGTCCTCGGAGGGGCCCTCGGCGGCGGCGATCTCGGAGGCGACCCGGTCGTAGTGCTTACGGATCGCCGTCATCGTGCCGTAGAAGATCACCATGCCGAGCAGGGCGACCCACGCGCCGTGCGTGAACTTGGTGGCGAGGACGACGACCAGGACGAGGCCGGTGAAGAAGGCGCCGAAGGCGTTGATGGCCCGCGAGCGGAACATCTTGCGGCGCACCGCCTGGTCCTGCTCGGCCTTCAGGTGCCGGTTCCAGTGCCGGACCATGCCGATCTGGCTCAGGGTGAAGGAGACGAAGACGCCGACGATGTAGAGCTGGATCAGCTTGGTCGAGTCCGCGTCGTAGATCCAGACGAGCAGGATGGCCGCGCCCGCCAGCAGCACGATGCCGTTGGAGAAGGCGAGCCGGTCGCCGCGCGTGTGCAGCTGGCGCGGCAGGTAGCGGTCCTGGGCGAGGATCGAGCCGAGCAGCGGGAAGCCGTTGTACGCCGTGTTGGCGGCCAGGAACAGGACGAGCGCGGTGGCGGTCGCCAGGACCACGAAGAGGAAGCTGCCGTTTCCGAAGACGGCCTCGGCGACCTGCGAGATCACGGGGTTCTGGACGTATCCGTCACCGACCGGGGTGCCGTTCCGCAGGAGGTCGGTGGCCGGCTTCTCCGCCATGCGCACGTTGGTGGTCATGGCCAGGCCGATGATGCCGCAGAACATGGTGACGGCCAGGGCGCCCATGAGGGCGAGGGTGGTCGCCGCGTTCTTGCTCTTGGGCTTGCGGAACGCGGGGACGCCGTTGCTGATCGCCTCGACGCCGGTGAGTGCGGCACAGCCCGAGGAGAACGCCCTGAGCAGCAGGAAGACCAGCGCGAAGCCGGCCAGGCCCTGGTGTTCGGCCTTGATCTCCAAATCGGCCGTGGGGGCCTTCATGGTGTCGTCGAGGACGATTCCCCGGTAGGCACCCCAGGCGATCATGATGAACACGCCCGCGACGAACACGTACGTCGGAATGGCGAAGAGCTTTCCGGATTCCTTCACGCCGCGCAGATTCATCAGCGTCAGGAGAAGGATCATGGCGACGGCCGAGAGCACCTTGTGCTCGACGACGAAGTCCACGGCCGAGCCGAGATTCTCGACTCCGGACGCGATGGAGACCGCGACGGTCAGGACGTAGTCGACGAGCAGGGCGCTCGCCACGGTGAGACCGGCCTTGGGTCCGAGGTTGGTGTTGGCGACCTCGTAGTCACCGCCGCCGCTCGGATAGGCGTGGACGTTCTGCCGGTAGGAGGCGACCACCGTGAACATCAGCACGACGACCGCGACGGCGATCCACGGGCTGAAGTGGTACGCCGACACACCCGCGATCGACAGGACCAGCAGGACCTCGCCAGGGGCATATGCCACAGAGGAGAGTGGGTCGGAGGCGAAGACGGGAAGGGCGATCCGCTTGGGGAGGAGTGTTTCTCCGAGGCGGTCGCTGCGCAGCGCCCTGCCGATCAGGATCCGTTTGGGCACGTCGGTCAGTTTGGACACGCAGAGGATCGTAAGCGTTCGAAATCAGGCTGACGAACCCCCCACCCCTTCACACTGCAATCCCGCCGCAATTCCTCCCCGACTGGACCCCGACTGGACCTCTGGAGCACCACAAGAGGTCACACTGGTGACCGCCCGTGTGTAGCTTGGGCCATGGTCTGAGACCCTGTTAAGCCAGAGCATGCAATGAGGCTGGGAACCAGCGAGTCGCTGACAGCCGGAAGGACGGCCGTGCACATCGTCATCATGGGCTGCGGAAGAGTGGGCTCCGCCCTCGCCCAGACCCTGGAACAGCAGGGGCATACAGTCGCCGTCGTCGACCAGGACCCCACCGCGTTCCGGCGGCTGGGAGCCGGATTCGGCGGGCGCCGCGTCACCGGGGTCGGCTTCGACCAGGACACCCTGCGGGAAGCCGGGATCGAGGACGCGGGCGCATTCGCCGCCGTCAGCAGCGGTGACAATTCCAACATCATCGCCGCCCGGGTGGCCCGCGAGATGTTCGGAGTCGAGAACGTCGCCGCCCGTATCTACGACCCCAAGCGCGCCGAGGTCTACCAGCGCCTCGGCATCCCGACGGTCGCCACCGTGCGCTGGACCGCCGACCAGATGCTGCGCCGGCTCCTGCCCTCGGGCGCCGAGCCGCTGTGGCGCGACCCGAGCGGCGGCGTCCAGCTCGCCGAGGTGCACACCTCCGCGGCCTGGATCGGGCACAAGGTCAGCAAGCTCCAGGAGGAGACGGGCGTCCGGGTCGCCTTCCTCACCCGCTTGGGCGAGGCCATGCTGCCCACGTCGGCGACGGTCCTGCAGGAGGGCGACCTCGTCCACGTGATGATGCGCACGGACGAGATCGACAAGGTGGAAGCGGCGTTCGCCGAGGGGCCCGAGGAGGCACACGCATGAGGGTCGCGATCGCCGGGGCAGGCGCGGTGGGACGCTCCATCGCGGGCGAGCTGCTCGAGAACGGGCACGAGGTGCTCCTGGTCGACAAGGCTCCGACCGCCATCTCGGTGGAGCGGGTGCCGCAGGCCGAATGGCTGCTGGCCGACGCCTGCGAGATCACCTCGCTGGACGAGGCGGCGCTCCAGCGCTGCAACGTGGTCATCGCAGCCACGGGCGACGACAAGGTCAACCTGGTCGTCTCCCTGCTGGCCAAGACGGAGTACGGGGTCCCGCGCGTCGTCGCCCGGGTCAACAACCCGAAGAACGAGTGGCTCTTCAACGAGTCCTGGGGCGTCGACGTCGCGGTCTCCACGCCGCGCCTGATGTCGGCGCTGGTCGAGGAGGCCGTCAGCGTCGGCGACCTGGTGCGGCTGCTGCGCTTCAGCCACGGCGACGCCAACCTCGTGGAGCTGACGCTCCCGGCCGACTCCTCGGTCGCGGGCACCCAGATCAGCGAGATCAGCTGGCCGGAGGACACCTCCCTGGTCACCATCATCCGCGGCAACCGGGTCCTCACCCCGCACGCGGAGGAAACCCTGGAACCGGGCGACGAACTCCTCTTCGTGGCCGCCCAGGCCCGCGAGGAACAACTGGAGGACCTCCTCCAGTCCCGCCGCTAGGCCCTGCGGGCAACCCCAGCCTCGCCGGCGTTTGAGGCGCGGGGGTCCGGGGGCAGAGCCCCCGGCAGCGGCGCCGCACAGGCACAACACGAGGGGCGGGGGTGACCAACCGGTCACCCCCGCCCCTCGGTCGCTCCGGTCAGGGCTTCCGCTCGCCGGCGGCAGCCTCGGCGGCCTCCTCGGCCTCCCATTCCGCGATCACATCGATCGGCGGCGGCGCCTTCGCCAGGAACACCCACGTGAAGTACACCGCGAGCACCATCGGCGGCAGCTTCAGCGCGATCAGCACCCAGCCCAGCTGCGTCGCGTCACCCCACCAGTACAGCGGGAAGAGGATCGCGTACTTGGCGAGGAAGATGATCCCCCACGCCAGGCTGGCCTTGGTGTACGCCTTCTTGCGCCCGGGATTGCGCGTCCGCCAGGACAGGTTCTCCTTGAACACCGGCCCCAGGATCACGCCCAGCAGCGGGAAGCCCACCAGCGCCGAGACCGTGAAGGCCACGCCCAGGCCCGCGCCGTAGATCATGCCCGGCAGGTAGAAGCCCTTCGCGGTGCCCGTGAACAGCGCGAAGGCCACGCCGACGCCCACGCCGAACACCCCGCTGAAGGCGTGCTTCACCGTGTCCTTGCGCAGCAGCCGCACGATCACCAGCAGGACCGCGACCGCGCCCGCCGCGAGGGCGGACATCTTCACGTCCTTGTTGATCGTGTAGATCATGACGAAGAGCAGCCCGGGGAGCATCGTCTCCACGGTGCCCCGGATGCCCCCGAAGGCGTCGAACAGCGCCGCCTGCGTCACCGCCCTCTGGTCGTCGGCGACGACCTCGGAGGGCGCCGGCGGCGGAGCCGGGGCGGGGTCCGGCGGGGTGGTCGGTTTGTCGAATGACGTCACCGGTTCAGTGCTCCTGTCCGAGCGGGCGGAGTTCGTACTTCGGGTTGAAGAGGACCCGACGGCCGTGGGTCAGGGAGATGCGCCCCGAGGCGATCATGCGGCGACCGGGCTCGATTCCCACGATCGAGCGACGCCCGAGCCACACCACGTCCAGCGCGGCGGAGCCGTCGAACAGCTCCGCCTCCAGAGCGGGCACGCCCGCACGCGGCCGCAGGGTCACGGTACGCAGCGTCCCGGTCACCTTGACTATCTGCCGGTCGTGACAGTCGCAGATCCGCGTACAGCCCGCGGCTTCTGCGTCCTCCTGCAGCTCCGCCGAATGCAGCTCCTCCTGCGAGGTGGACAGCCGCTCGATCATCCGGCGGAACCGGCCCGCCGGCCGGGCCGGCTTGGCGGACTTCTCGGGACGCGGTTCAGCACTCATACCAAGAAGCGTACCGGCGCCCCCACTACCTCTCGAAGCGGTATCCCATGCCCGGTTCGGTGATGAAGTGCCGCGGACGCGAGGGGTCCGCCTCCAGCTTGCGGCGCAGCTGCGCCATGTAGACCCGCAGGTAGTTGGTCTCGGTGCCGTACGAGGGCCCCCACACCTCCTGCAGCAGCTGCTTCTGGCTGACCAGCTTGCCGCCGTTGCGGACCAGGACCTCCAGGAGGTGCCACTCGGTGGGCGTGAGCCGTACGTCGCGGCCCTCGCGCACGGCCTTCTTGGCGGCCAGGTCCACCGAGAAGTTCTCGGTCGTCACGATCACCTCGTCCCCGCCCGCGCCGGCGGCCGGCTCGGCCCGGCGGACGGCGGCGCGCAGCCTGGCCAGCAGCTCGTCCATGCCGAAGGGCTTGGTGACGTAGTCGTCGGCGCCCGCGTCCAGGGCCTCGACCTTCTCGTCGGAGCTGTGCCGGGCGGAGAGCACCAGGATGGGCACCCTGGTCCAGCCGCGCAGGCCCCTGATCACCTCGACCCCGTCCATGTCGGGGAGGCCGAGGTCCAGGACGACCACGTCGGGGTGGCGGGCGGCGGCCAGCTCCAGGGCGCTCGCTCCGTCGGCGGCCGCGTCGACCTCGTACTTGCGTGCCTTCAGATTGATCACGAGGGCTCGGACGATCTGCGGCTCGTCTTCCACCACGAGCACCCGGGTCATTGAGGTCCTGCCTTCTGTCGTATCCGGTCACGATCGAAATCCACGGGTGCCGCGCCGCGGGTCGCCGCGCGCAGGGTGAGGACCATGGTCAGGCCGCCTCCTGGGGTGTCCTCGGCGGCCAGGGTGCCGTCCATGGCCTCGGCGAAGCCGCGGGCCACCGCGAGCCCGAGGCCCACCCCGGCTCCGCGGGGCGCGTCCCCGTGCCGCTGGAAGGGGGCGAAGATCCGCTCCTTGGCCTCGTCGGGCACGCCGGGTCCGCGGTCGACGACGCGCACCTCGACCCGGTCGCCGAGGTAGCTGGCCGCGACCAGCACCCGCTCCCCCCGCGGGCTGTACTTGACGGCGTTCTCCACCACGTTGGCCACGGCCCGCTCCAGCAGCCCCGGATCCACCGACACCATCGGGAGCGACTCGGGCACCTCCATCGCCACGCTGTCCTCCGGTACGCCGCCCAGCGCCATCGGGATCACCTCGTCGAGGTCGATCTCGCGGATCAGCGGGGTGACGGTGCCGGTCTGGAGCCGGGACATGTCCAGCAGGTTGCCCACCAGGTGGTCGAGGCGGTCGGCGCCGTCCTCGATGCCTTCGAGCAGCTCGGCCCGGTCCTCCTCGGACCACTCCACGTCATCGGAGCGCAGGGAGCTGACGGAGGCCTTGATGGAGGCCAGCGGCGTACGCAGGTCGTGGCTGACGGCGGCCAGCAGGGCGGTCCGGATCCGGTTGCCCTCGGCCAGCCGGCGGGCTTCCTCGGCCTCCCCGACCAGCCGCTGCCGGTCCAGGACCACGGCGGCCTGGGCGGCGAAGGCGCCGAGCACCCGGCGGTCCTCCGCGGGCAGCACCCGCCCGGAGAGGGCGAGCGCCATGTGGTCCCCGATCGGCATGTCCACGTCGGCGTCCTCGGGCCTTGCGACGGGCCGGGGGCCGACGCTGCCGGCCGGTTTCCAGGGCTCGACCTCGCCCGCGCGTTCCAGCAGGGCCACGGACTCCATGGCGAAGGTCTCGCGGACCCGCTCCAGCAGCGCGTCCAGCGTGGTCTCGCCGCGCAGCACGCTGCCCGCCAGGAAGGAGAGGATCTCGGACTCGGCGCGCAGCCGCGCCGCCTGGTGGGTGCGCCGGGCGGCCAGGTCCACCACCGAGGCCACCGAGACCGCCACCCAGAAGAAGATGGCGATGGCGACGATGTTCTTGGGGTCGGAGATGGTGAACCGGTGCAGGGGCGGCGCGAAGTAGTAGTTCAGCAGCAGTGAGCCGAAGGCGGCCGACGCCAGGGCCGGCCAGAGCCCGCCGAGCAGCGCGGCCGCCACCGTCAGCGCCAGGAAGAGCAGCATGTCGTTGGCGAGGCCGGGGTCGGCGTCCACGTGCGTGAGCAGCAGGCACAGCAGCACCGGGAGGAGCACGCCCACCAGCCAGCCGGCCACGATCCGCGGGCGCCCGAGCCGGGCGGCCGAGCGGACGACGGGCAGGCCGCGCCCCCGGGCCACCTCCTCGTGCGTGACGATGTGGACGTCGAGGTCGGGGCCCGAATCGCGGGCCACGGTGGCGCCGACCCCGGGGCCGAAGACGTACTGCCAGGCCTTGCGGCGGCTGGAGCCGAGCACGATCTGGGTGGCGTTGACCCCGCGCGCGAACTCCAGCAGGGCCTCGGGAACGTTGTCGCCGATCACATGGTGAAACGTTCCGCCCAGGTCTTCGACCAGGGTCCGCTGGATCGCGAGCTCCTTCGGCGAGGCGGCGGTCAGGCCGTCGCTGCGCGCGATGTAGACGGCGAGGATCTCGCTGCCCGAGCCCTTGGCCGCCATCCGCGAGGCGCGCCGGATGAGGGTGCGCCCCTCCGGCCCGCCGGTGAGCCCGACGACGATCCGCTCCCGTGCCTGCCAGGTGGAGCGGATGCCGTGCTCCCCGCGGTACTGCTGGAGGTACTCGTCCGCGCGGTCGGCCACCCACAGCAGCGCGAGCTCGCGCAGGGCGGTGAGGTTGCCGGGCCGGAAGTAGTTCGACAGGGCCGCGTCGACCTTGTCGGGCTTGTATATGTTCCCGTGCGCCATCCGCCGGCGCAGCGCCTGCGGGGACATGTCGACCAGCTCGATCTGGTCGGCCCGCCGCACCACCTCGTCCGGCACGGTCTCCCGCTGCCGCACCCCGGTGATCGACTCGACCACGTCCCCGAGCGATTCCAGGTGCTGAATGTTGACGGTGGACACGACGTCGATGCCGGCCCGCAGCAGCTCCTCCACGTCCTGCCAGCGCTTGGCGTTGCGCGAGCCCGGCACGTTGGTGTGCGCGAGCTCGTCCACGAGGGCGATCGCGGGTCTGCGGGCGAGGACGGCGTCCACGTCCATCTCGGTGAACGCCGCGCCGCGGTACGCCAGCTCCTGCCGCTCCACCTGTTCCAGGCCGTGCAGCATGACCTCGGTGCGCGGCCGCCCGTGGTGCTCGACGAAGCCGACCACGCAGTCGGCGCCCCGCTCCACCCTGCGGTGGCCCTCGGAGAGCATCGCGTAGGTCTTGCCCACACCGGGTGCCGCGCCGAGATAGATCCTTAGCCTGCCGCGTCCCATGCGCCCATTCTCGGGGACGTTTGTCCCGTGCACGCACCGATGGGGGCCCGCGCGCAGATCCCTAGCGCATCCCTGACGCGGCTACGCGACGGCCGCGGGGCGGCCGCGCAAAAGCCGGTGGGCCCCACCCCGAAGGAGTGGGGCCCACCGGCCGAAAACGTACGACGGCCCCTGTGCGAGGGCGCCGGACCTGTGTCAGCGGACCTCGGTGATCTCCGGGCCGCGCTCCAGCTGGCCCATGCCGCCGCCGAAGCGGGAGCCTTCCTGCTCCTCCGTCTGCACGCCGTCCGGCACCATCTGGGCGTCGTTCGGCAGCTTCAGGACGATCGGGTCGCGGGGGGCCATCGGACCGTCGCCGCGGACCACGACGGTGTCGCGGAAGATCTGCTCGAGGACACCCGCCGACTCGGGGCGCACCGCGCCCTGGCCGGAGATGACCCCGCGCAGGAACCAGCGCGGGCCGTCGACGCCGACGAAGCGGACCAGCTGCGCGCCGGTCTGCCCGTCCGGGAGCGGTACGGGCACCTGCGCGCGCAGCTCCCAGCCCAGCGGACCCTCGGCCTCGTCGATGATGCCGCCCTGCTGGGTGATGCCCGCGGCGATCTCCTCGCGGACCTCGCCCCAGATGCCTTCCTTGCGGGGCGCGGCGAAGGCCTGCAGCTGCACGGCGCTGTCGCCGAGCACGACGGTCGCGGCGACGATCGCGTCACCGGCGACCTCGACGCGCAGCTCCATGCCCTCGACACCCGGTACGAGGATGCCGCCCAGGTCGACCCGGCCGTCGGCCGGGTTGCCGAGCACCTCGGAGACGTCCCACGGGCCGTCGGGACGCGGGGCCGGAGGCAGGTTCACGCGGCGCGGCTGCTCCTCGGCACCGTCGAGCTCCTCGGCGCCGACGCCGTCAACGACCTGCTCGGCCGCGCCGCCGTCCTTGGCGGAGTCGTTCTTCTTGCGACGTCCGAACACGTCACTGTCCTTCCCGGTCGGTTACGACCGAAGCGTAGCCATTCCCACCCTGCTGACCAGCGCCTGATCCGGCCACGGCCGCATGACCGCCGGTGGAGCCGAAACCCCCCTCGGCCCGGGCCGAGCCGGGAAGTTCCGCCACCTCGTGGAAGCGCACCTTCTCGACCCGCTGGACAACCAGCTGGGCAATGCGGTCGAAACGCTCGAACCGGACGCTCTCGCGAGGGTCGAGATTGACCACGATCACCTTGATCTCCCCACGGTACCCGGCATCCACCGTCCCCGGGGCATTCACGAGCGCGAGCCCGCAGCGGGCGGCCAGGCCCGAGCGCGGGTGCACGAACGCGGCGTACCCGTCGGGCAGCGCGATGGATACGCCGGTGGGCAGCACGGCGCGCTCGCCGGGCTCCAGCTCGGCGGCCTGCGTGGTGACCAGGTCGCAGCCGGCGTCGCCGGGGTGACCGTAGGCGGGCAGCGGAACCTCGGGGTCGATGCGGCGGATCAGCACGTCCACCGGGGCGTGGTTGTTCAGAGCCATCAGGGGTTCACCTCGAAGGCGCGTGCGCGCCTGACCTGGTCCGGGTCGGCCATCGCCGCCCGGATCTCCTCGGGCCGACCGTTGTCGATGAAGTGGTCGACCTTCACCTCGATGAAGAGCGCGTCCGCCCGCACGGCGACGGGGCCGTCGGGCCCGCCTATCCGGCCGACGGCGGTGGAGTAGATCTTCCGCCCGGCGACGGCCGTGACCTCGGCCTCCAGGTGGAGCACGGTGTCCACGGGGACGGGCCGCAGGAAGTCGGTCTCCAGCCGTCCCGTCACGGCGATGACGCGCAGCAGCCAGTTCAGCGAGCCGAGCGTCTCGTCGAGCGCGGTGGCCAGTACGCCGCCGTGCGCGAGACCGGGTGCGCCCTGGTGCGCGGGCTTGACGGTGAACTCGGCGGTGACGCGCACGCCCTCGCCCGCCCGGGCCTCCAGGTGGAGTCCGTGCGCCTGGCCCTCGCCGCAGCCGACGCAGTGCTCGTAGTGCGCGCCGAGGAGCTCACCGGGTGCCGGGGCATCGGGGTGCCGGACCGGCGCGGTGGCATCGGCCGGGGGCGTCAACGCTGTGTTTCGTCCACTCACAGGCGCAGACCTTACCCGCGCGGCTACCCGCCGGTCGCCTCGTGGCAGGCTTGAACCCATGCAGCTCTCCCCCGCGCACCACGACGAACGTCTGACCGCCCCCCGCTCCTGGTGGGGCATCGCCGTACTCATCGGTCTCGCGTGCGCGCTGACGCTGCTGCCGCTGGGCACCCTGCCGCTGCTGGCCGGCCTGGTCGGCGGCACCGCGCTGGCCGGGATGCTGGTGAGCTCGTACGGCTCCGCGCGCGTGCGCGTGGTGAACGGCGCCCTGGCCGCCGGCGACGCCCGCATCCCGGTGACGGCCCTGGGCGAGCCCGAGGTCCTGGACGCCGAGGAATCGCGCGCCTGGCGCACGTACAAGGCCGACACCCGCGCGTTCATGCTGATGCGCAGCTACGTCCCGACGGCCGTCCGCATCGAGATCACCGACGCTTCGGACCCGACCCCGTACGTGTACGTCTCCACCCGCGAGCCCGAGGCCCTGGCGGCAGCGGTGCGCGCCGCGAAGAACAGCCCCGCCGGCGTTTGAGGCGCGGGGTCCGGGGCCGAGCCCCGGCAGACCGCCTCTCAGCCCTGCGAACGACGATCCGGCC
This sequence comes from Streptomyces sp. NPDC057010, assembly GCF_042673805.1. Lineage (NCBI taxonomy): Bacteria > Bacillati > Actinomycetota > Actinomycetes > Kitasatosporales > Streptomycetaceae > Streptomyces > Streptomyces sp. NPDC057010. The sequence continues at coordinate 286,253 of NZ_JBHUSC010000003.1, forward strand.
CTTCAAGGGCGGCCCTGACGGCCTCAGGAAGGGGCTGGGAAGGCTGCTCAAGGCCCGGCAGCGCCGGAAGGGCATCCCACGCCACCGCCCGCCCCCGCAGGTCACCACGCACCTTCTCGGCGAGTTTCCGCGTGTCCCGGCGGTTCATGACCGCCCCCACGGCCGCGCCCACCATGAACGGCATCAGGCTGGGCAGGTTGCGGAACATCCGCTTCATGATCTGCTGGCGCAATTCGCGCTTCATCTGACCGCCGAGCGCCGCGTTCAGCGTCGTCGGCTTGGTCAGGTCCACCCCGCGTTCCTCGGTCCACGCGGTCAGGTAGGAGAGGCTGCGCTCCCGGAGGGTGCCGGGCGGGCGCAGGCCGTAGACCTCGTGGAGCTCGGCGATGAGCTTCAGCTCGATCGCCGCGACCCCGGTGATCTCCGCGGCCAGCTCCGCCGGCATCGCGGGTGGGACGGGCAGCATGGCCGCCGCTCCGATGCCCGCACCGACGGCGGACGTGGCGTTCGTGGCGCCCGCGATCAGCTTGTCGGCGAGCTGATCGGGATTGAGGCCCGGGAACTGCGCCCGCAGGGTCGCGAGGTCCCGAACCGGAACGCGCGGTGCGTTCTCGATGATCCTGTCGGTGATGTACAGGGCGGCGTCCCTGACGCTTCCGCCGCCCTTGCGTACACCGTTCTTGACGGCTTGCAGCCGACGAGCCCCGGACCGCTGCCGGGACACCTCGTCGACTTCTGTGGAGGGCACGGCACTCTCCTCGATGGCGGGGCCGCCGGGAGCTCCAGGACCCGTTTCCGGGTCCGTGGTTCCCGCCTGCGCCTCCGCCGGGTCACCCGATGTCCGCAAGCGCCGCTTGCGGAAAGGTGTCGAGCCAGCCACGGCCGACGCCTCTCAGTCGCAGTCGCGGCAGATCGGCTGACCGTTCTTCTCGCGCGCCAGCTGGCTGCGGTGGTGCACCAGGAAGCAGCTCATGCAGGTGAACTCGTCGGCCTGCTTGGGCAGGACCCGAACGGCCAGCTCCTCATTGGAGAGGTCCGCGCCGGGCAGCTCCATGCTCTCGACCGAGTCGAATTCGTCCATGTCCGCGGACGAGGTGGACTTCTCGTTACGCCGGGCCTTCAGCTCTTCAATGCTGTCGTTGTCGACGTCGTCGTCCGTCTTGCGTGGGGTGTCGTAGTCCGTTGCCATTGTTCGCTCTCCCCCTCTGGGTGTTAGCGGTGTCTCAGCGCACGTAACGCGCGAGAGGCCGGACTTGTGCCCGACCTGAGGCGGAGATTTTGCCTCACATCAAGGTCTGTTACTCAATCGACACCCAGCCGCACGCCTGAAGGAGCGATTGGCTGGGATGACGACCGGGACCGTACACGGTCCGGGGGCCGTCTTGCACAAACGCCACCCCGTGTATTTCCCGCCATCAGGGGGGCCGGAAACCCGGACTTCCCGGGCGTTCCGGCCGCCCCGGGGTCACTGAACGCACATGCACCGACACTGGCCACTGTGATCGATCACACAGGGGCGACTGTTTTCACATGGCAAGCATTCAGCCAAGAGCGAACACGGGGTCCTGGTCTCACAAAGGAAGAGTGACACGCATCACGAGTCCACCGCCTTCCCGCGGGATCGCCTGGATCCTTCCGCCGTGTGCGCGGGCCACGGAGCGCGCGATGGAGAGGCCGAGCCCGACACCCTTGTCGCTGCCCGTTCGCTCCGTACGCAGCCGCCTGAAGGGCTCGAAGAGGTTGTCCACCTCGTACGCCGGAACGACAGGACCCGTGTTCGACACCAGGAGCACCGCCTGGCCGTGCTGGATCTCGGTCGTGACCTCCACCCAGCCGTCCTCCGGCACGTTGTACCGGACGGCGTTCTGCACCAGGTTGAGGGCGATCCGCTCCAGCAGCACCCCGTTGCCCTGCACCACGGCGAGCGCCCGCTCGCCGCGGATCTCCACGCCCTTCGCCTCGGCCTCGGCCCGCGCCTGGTCGACGGCGCGCGAGGCGACCTCGGCCAGGTCCACGGGCTTGCGCTCGATGATCTGGTTGTCGCTGCGGGCCAGCAGCAGCAGGCCCTCGACCAGCTGCTCGCTGCGCTCGTTGGTGGCCAGCAGCGTCTTGCCGAGCTGTTGGAGCTCGACCGCGGCACCCGGATCGGAGAGGTGCACCTCCAGCAGGGTGCGGTTGATCGCGAGCGGTGTCCGCAGCTCGTGCGAGGCGTTCGCGACGAACCGCTGCTGCGCCGTGAAGGCCCGCTCCAGCCGGTCGAGCATCTCGTCGAAGGTGTCGGCGAGCTCCTTGAGCTCGTCGTCCGGCCCGTCCAGCTCGATCCGCCGGGTCAGGTCGGAGCCGACCACCCGGCGGGCGGTCCGGGTGATCTTCCCCAGCGGGGAGAGCACCCGGCCGGCCATCGCGTAGCCGAAGGCGAAGGCGATGATGCTCAGGCCGAGCAGGGCCATCAGCGACCGGCTCAGCAGGTCGTCCAGCGCCCGCTTGCGCTGCTCCAGCACGCACTGGTTGATCGCCGCGTTGAACTGCTCCAGCGACGGGCTGATCTCGTGGACACCGGGGCAGGTGGTGCTGGTGACCTCGATGTTCTGCCCGCTGACGATCTTGTACGGGAGGGCGTTGCCCTCGCGCAGGGCCTGCGCCGCCAGCAGGTAGATGATCGACAGCAGCAGGATCCCGGCGATCAGGAACATCCCGCCGTACAGCAGCGTGAGGCGTATCCGGATGGTCGGCCGCAGCCAAGGGAAGGGACCCTCGGGCTGGCCGGGGTCCCAGGTCGGTTTCGGTGGCGCCGGTGGTGGCGCCGGGGTCGTGGCCACGCGCGTCAGATCCGGTACCCGGAGCCGGGGACGGTCACGATGACCGGCGGCTCCCCCAGCTTGCGCCGCAGGGTCATGACCGTCACCCGCACCACGTTCGTGAAGGGATCGGTGTTCTCGTCCCATGCCTTCTCCAGCAGCTGCTCGGCGGAGACGACGGTCCCCTCGCTCCGCATGAGGACCTCCAGCACCGCGAACTCCTTGGGCGCCAGCTGCACCTCACGGCCCTCGCGGAACACCTCGCGCCGGTTCGGGTCCAGCTTGATGCCGGCCCGCTCCAGCACGGGCGGCAGTGCGACCGTGGTGCGCCGGCCGAGCGCCCGCACGCGGGCGGTGAGCTCGGTGAAGGCGAACGGCTTGGGCAGGTAGTCGTCGGCGCCCAGCTCCAGGCCCTCCACCCGGTCGCTGACGTCGCCGGAGGCGGTCAGCATCAGCACGCGGGTGGGCATGCCGAGCTCGACGATCTTCCGGCAGACGTCGTCACCGTGCACGAGCGGGAGGTCCCGGTCGAGGACGACCACGTCGTAGTCGTTCACCCCGACGCGCTCCAGGGCGGCCGCGCCGTCGTACACGACGTCCACCGCCATGGCCTCCCGGCGCAGGCCGGTGGCCACCGCATCGGCGAGCAGCTGCTCGTCCTCGACGACGAGTACGCGCACGTCGTTTCCTTCCTCCGAGCCCGTCAGGGCGCACGTGTGTTGCGTCGTCCATCCTGCCCGTTTCGGCCGTAAACCGGCTGTAAGACGCTGCTCGCAGGGGTCGGGCGGGACGGAAGTGAGGATTCCCCGGCCTTCCGAGGTTTCTGGGCCCAGGGTGCCGGGGAGGACGTGAGGACACCCCATCCACTCCCTGACGGCGGTCTGCCACGTGCCGCCGCCGACCCACGAAGAGGGGGCGAACCCATCATGGACGCATTCACCGCGGGTCTCCTGCAGCGCATCAGGGCCACGCAGTCGGACCTCATGCAGGCCCGCGAGTCGGGCGACGACTTCCTCGCGGAAGTGGAACAGGCGGAGCTGGAAGACCTCCAGCGCCTCGCCGCCGAGCACGGTGTCCCCGTGTCCGCCCCGGCCTGCTGACCCACCCCACCCCGAACCCCGGCCGCCCCGAGGGCGGCCGGGGTTCCGTCATACCGGCCCGAGGGTCAGTCGTGCCAGGCCCCGGCCTCCTCCAGCAGCGGCTGGAGCGAGGCGAACACCGCCGGGCCGGCCGCGAGCGCCAGCTCACCCGACGCCGCCTCGCCCGGCCGGCCGCCGGTCACGGCACCGGCCTCCCGGGCGATCAGCTCCCCGGCCGCCAGGTCCCACGGGTTCAGCCCCCGCTCGTAGTACGCGTCCAGCCGCCCCGCGGCCACGTCGCACAGGTCCAGCGCCGCCGACCCGCCCCGCCGGATGTCCCGCACCAGCGGAATGATCCGCTGCGCGACATCGGCCTGGTGCGCCCGCCGCGCCTGGACGTACGCGAAGCCGGTCCCGACCAGCGCCTGGTCCAGCGGCGCGGGCCCCCGGCAGGCGAGCCGCGCCGTCCCCAGCCACGCCCCGCCCCCGAGCACGGCGTGGTACGTCTCCCCGCGCATCGGCGCCGCCACGACCCCGACCACGGTCTCGCCCCGGTACTCGGCCGCGATGGACACCCCCCAGCTCGGCAGCCCGTACAGGTAGTTCACGGTGCCGTCCAGCGGGTCCACGACCCACCGCACCCCGCTGGTGCCGGGGCTGTCCGCGCCCTCCTCGCCCAGCAGCCCGTCCTCGGGCCGCCGCCGCGCGAGGATGCCGGTGATCAGCTTCTCCGCCGCGATGTCCATCTCGGTCACCACGTCGATCGGGCTGCTCTTGGTCGCGGCCACCGCCAGATCGGCCGGCCGGCCGTCGCGCAGCAGCGCCCCGGCCTGCCGGGCGGCCTCCAGGCCCACTTCCAGCAGCTCGGCCTTCAGCTCGTCGGAGATCACGGTCCCGCCCCCTCGCTACGCGTACGGACTGTCCATGCCCGCGGCCGCCGGCCGGGGCGCCCGCGCCGGGCAGCAGCCCACCGCGCACAGGTCGTGGCTCGCGCCGAGCAGCCCCAGCGCGCACCGCTCGACGGGCTCGCCGCGTTCGGCCGCGGCCCGCTCCAGCACGAGTTCCCGTACCGCCGCGGCGAACCGGGGGTCGGCCCCGACCGTCGCCGACCGGGCGATCGGCAGGCCGAGCTCGGCCGCCTTCGCCGTCGCCTCGGTGTCGAGGTCGTACAGGACCTCCATGTGGTCCGAGACGAAGCCGATCGGCACCATGACCGCCGCCGGGGCGCCGGCCCCGTGCAGCGCCTCCAGGTGGTCGCAGATGTCCGGCTCCAGCCACGGGATGTGCGGGGCGCCGCTGCGCGACTGGTAGACGAGCTCCCAGGGCAGCTCCGTGCCCGTCTCCGCCCGCACCGCGTCCGCGATCACCTTGGCGACGTCCAGGTGCTGCTTGACGTACGCCCCGCCCTCGCCGTGCTCCTCGGCCGGCCCAGAGGTGTCGGCGGCGGCGTTCGGGATGGAGTGCGTGGTGAAGACGAGGTGCGCTCCGGCGCGCACCTCCTGCGGCAGCGACTCCAGCGAGGCGAGCACGCCGTCGATCATGGGCTGCACGAAGCCGGGGTGGTTGAAGTAGTGCCGCAGCTTGTCCACCTTCGGCAGCTCCGCGACCCCCTCCTCGGCGAGCGCGGCCAGCGCGTCGGCGAGGTTCTCGCGGTACTGGCGGCAGCCCGAGTACGAGGCGTAGGCGCTGGTCGCGAGCACCGCGATCCGGCGGCGCCCGTCGGCGGCCATCTCCCGCATGACATCGGTCAGGTAGGGCGCCCAGTTCCGGTTGCCCCAGTAGACCGGCAGGTCCAGCCCGTGCTCGGCGAAGTCCTTGCGCAGCGCGTCCAGCAGTTCGCGGTTCTGCGCGTTGATCGGGCTGACCCCGCCGAAGCCGAAGTAGTGCTGTCCGACCTCCTTGAGCCGCTCGCGGGGGATCCCGCGCCCGCGCGTGACGTTCTCCAGGAACGGCACGACGTCGTCGGGTCCCTCGGGGCCGCCGAAGGAGAGCAGCAGCAGGGCGTCGTAGGGGGCGGCGGGCCCGCCGGCGGGCGGGCGGAGCTGGTCTGACATGCATCGAATCCTGCCACCCGGCTTCCGCCGGCGGGAACCGGCCCGGCCGTGAGCACCCCCCGCAGCGCAGGTAAGGTGACCCTAAGTTCCGATGTCCGGAATCTTCCCCGTGCGGGTGCCCGGTCGGCGGTCGTAACCTGTATGGGCCGATGACGTCCCTTACGGAGGGCCCTTGCCCAGTCCCTACCGCGCGATCTTCGCGGCCCCTGGCACCAAGGGGTTCAGCGCCGCCGGCCTCATAGGCCGACTGCCGATCTCCATGGTCGGCGTCGGCATCCTCACGATGATCTCCGAGATCACCGGCCGCTACGCGATGGCGAGCGCCCTCACCGGCACCCTCGCCCTGGCCGCCGCGGTCATCGGCCCCCAGGTGTCCCGGCTGGTGGACCAGTACGGCCAGCGGCGCGTGCTGCGGCCCGCCACGCTGATCTCCGTGGCCTCGGTCGCCCTCCTCCTCGTGGCCGCCGCCAACGGTTGGCCCGACTGGACCCTCTTCGTCTGCGCGGCCGTGGCGGGCTGCGTCCCCAGCGTCGGCTCGATGGTCCGCGCCCGGTGGACCGTGATCTACCGGGACACCCCCCATCTGCACACGGCGTACTCCTTCGAATCCGTGATCGACGAGGTCTGCTTCATCTTCGGCCCGATCCTCGCCATCACCCTGTCCACCGCCTGGTTCCCCGAGGCGGGCCCGCTGATCGCGGCCGTCTGCCTGCTGGTCGGCGTGTGGACGCTGACCGCGCAGCGCGCCACCGAGCCGGAGCCGCATCCGCGCGACCAGCAGGCCGACCGGACCTCGGCGCTGCGCTCTCCCGGCCTCCAGGTGCTGACCGCCACGTTCGTGGCCACCGGCGCGATCTTCGGGTCCATCGACGCGGCGACGCTGGCCTTCGCCGACGAGCAGGGCCACAAGAACCTTTCCGGGGTCATCCTGGCGATCTGGGCCTTCGGCTCCTGCCTCGCGGGCATCGTCTTCGGCCTGCTGCATCTCAAGGGCCGGACCGAACGCCGTTGGATACTGGGCGTATGTGCGATGGCCGTGAGTATGATCCCCCTCCTACTGGCCGGGAACCTTCCGTTTCTGGCCGTGGCGCTCTTCGTCTCGGGCCTCGCCATCGCACCCACGATGATCACCACGATGGCCCTGATCGAGGCGCACGTACCACGCGCGAAGCTGACCGAGGGCATGACCTGGATCAGCACCGGCCTCGCGGTCGGCGTCGCGGTCGGCTCCTCGGTGACCGGCCTGGTCATCGACGCCGCCGGGGCGCGCAGCGGGTACGTCGTCGCGATCTCGTCGGGGGCGGCCGCGGCGGCGGTTGCGTTCGCGGGATTCCGCCGGCTGACGAGGCCGGCGCAAGGGGAGGAGCCCTCTAGCGATGCCGATGGCGACAGCGGGGACAGCGGGGACAGCAGGGAAGAACGCGCCGGCCGCGTGGCGTAACTGGGCGGGCAACGTCACCGCCACGCCCGTACGGACCGTGTCCCCGACCTCGGTCGGGGAGCTCCAGGAGGCGGTCCGCCGGGCCGCCGAGCAGGGCCTGCGGGTGAAGGCGGTCGGCACCGGCCACTCGTTCACCGCGGCCGCCGCGACCGACGGGGTGCTCGTACGCCCGCAGGCGCTGGCCGGGATCCGGTCCATCGACCGGGCCGCCGGCACGGTCACCGTGGCGGCGGGCACGGTCCTCAAGGACCTGAACACGGCCCTGGCCCGGGAGGGCCTGTCGCTCACGAACATGGGCGACATCATGGAGCAGACGGTCTCCGGCGCCACCAGCACGGGCACCCACGGCACCGGCCGCGACTCGGCCTCCATAGCCGCCCAGATCCGCGCCCTGGAGCTGGTCACGGCCGACGGCCGGCTGCTGACGTGCTCGGAGAAGGAGAATCCCGAGGTCTTCGCGGCGGCCCGGGTCGGCATCGGCGCGCTCGGCATCGTCACCTCCCTCACCTTCGCGGTGGAGCCGGTCTTCTTCCTGACCGCCCGTGAGGAACCCATGGGCTTCGACCGGGTGACGGCCGAGTTCGACCAACACTTCGCGGAGAACGAGCACTTCGAGTTCTACTGGTTCCCGCACACCGGCAACTGCAACACCAAGCGGAACAACCGCAGCCAGGGCCCCGCCGCCCCACCCGGACCGGTCAGCGCGTGGATCGAGGACGAGCTGCTGTCCAACGGGCTCTTCCAGGCGGTCAACTCGCTGGGCCGCGCGGTCCCCGCCACCATCCCCTCCATCGCCCGCGTGGCCAGCCGCGCCCTGTCGGCGCGCACCTACACGGACATCCCGTACAAGGTGTTCACCAGCCCGCGCCGGGTGCGGTTCGTGGAGATGGAGTACGCACTCCCGCGCGAGCGGGTCGTCGAGGCGCTGCGGGAGCTGCGCGCGATGGTCGACCGCTCACGGCTGCGGATCAGCTTCCCGGTCGAGGTGCGGACGGCGCCGGCGGACGACATCACGCTGTCGACCGCCTCGGGGCGCGAGACGGCGTACATCGCGGTGCACATGTACAAGGGCACCCCGTACCAGGCCTACTTCACGGCGGCCGAGCGCATCTTCACCGAGCTGGGCGGCCGGCCGCACTGGGGCAAGGTGCACACGCGGGACGCCGAGTACTTCGCGCAGGCCTACCCGCGGTTCGCCGAGTTCACCGCGCTCCGGGACCGGCTGGACCCGGACCGGGTGTTCGGCAACGACTACCTGCGGCGCGTCCTGGGGGACTGACCTCAGGGGGTGTTCTGCCGCCCCGACGGCGTCGGCCCGTCCGTGCTCGGGGCCGACGTCGGCGTGGGCGTGGGCGTCGGGGTCGGGGTCGGGGTCGGGGTCTGCTTCGACGGGGACGGGCCGGGCGACGGGTCCCCGGAGGCCGAGGCACTCGGGTCCTGACTCGGGCTCCGGCCGCCGCCCCCGCTCGGTGGGCCCGAGGGGGCCGGGGAGGTTCCGGACCCCGGGGTCTTCCCGTTCTCCTTCTCGCCGGTCCCCGACTCGTTGCCCGACGGGGCGCGCTCGTCGTGGCCCACCTTGCGGGTGCCGGCGGAGAAGATGGTCCCGCCGCCCTTGCTGACCGAGGTGTCGGCGACCGCCTCGTACGTTCCGAGGGCGCCCAGGGAGATGGCGAAGGCGGCCCCCGCGGCGACGGCCGTGCGCTTCCACCCCCGTACGCGGGTGCCGTGCACGGTGGCCTCGCCGAACTCCCCGTCGGGAAGCGCCTCCCCCGGCGGGGGCACCGGCGCCCGGCGGGCCCCCGGCCGGGCCGTCCCGCGCAGCCGGTCGCCGGTGCGCCGGAAGAAGTGCTGGATGACGGGCCCGCCCGCGGTGGCGACGACGCTGACCACACCGGCGCCGAGGATGGTCCCGTAGACGCCCATCTTCGAGGCGAGGAGGGCGGCCGCGACCGTCGCGAGGGAGCTGCCGGCCACCTGAGCCGCGCTCAGGTCGAGCCTCTTCTTCTCCGGTTCGGCCCCGTCCGTCGCGTGCGTCGCCTTCTGACCCATCGCCATCCCCTGTGTGTCCTGCCTCTCGCGCGCCTGACGCTCCTGCAGTTACTGACACCTGGGCGAAACGGATAGTTCCGTTTCTGGGGATTCTGTGAAGCAAGACACCATGAATCGGACGCGGGTGCTGGTGGGCCCTGTCGGAGGGCAGCCCAACTCCCGCCGTCCGGGAGAACTTCGGCGGCGCGGCGGTCCACCCAGGTGGCCCGAATGGAGTACTGTGGCGAGCCCTGGGGCCGTCCTTCCTTACGGATGTCCGGACTCGGGAGAGGGGGCCGGCGGATGGAGAACGGCACTCGCAGACCGGTGATGCCGCGGTATCGCACGGGCTCCTGCTGCGCACAGTAATCGTTCGGTCACTGTGCGTGCCCAACAGGTAACCGTGCCATAACGGCGATCAAGGGCGCATGCCCGACACGCCGGTTTAACTCGGCAAGGTTGTGGCAGGCTGCACCCGGGCAGGCCACACTCGACTAGCGGAAGCAGCGACGCACGTGACGTCGGCAGGCACCACCCGGGAGGTCCCCATGCCCGAACTGCGTGTCGTGGCCGTCTCAAATGACGGCACACGACTGGTGCTCAAGGCTGGGGACAGCACGGAGTACACGCTTCCGATCGATGAGCGGCTGCGGGCTGCCGTGCGCAACGACCGCGCGCGCCTGAACCAGATCGAGATCGAGGTGGAGAGCCACCTCCGCCCCCGCGACATCCAGGCCCGTATACGGGCCGGTGCCTCCGCGGAGGAGGTCGCTCAACTCGCCGGCATCCCCGTCGACCGCGTACGCCGCTTCGAGGGCCCCGTGCTCGCCGAGCGCGCGTTCATGGCCGAGCGGGCCCGCAAGACCCCCGTGCGCCGGCCCGGCGAGAACACCGGTCCGCAGCTGGGCGAGGCGGTGCAGGAGCGGCTGACGCTGCGCGGGGCCGAGAAGGAATCCGTCCAGTGGGACTCCTGGCGCCGCGACGACGGGACCTGGGAGGTCCTGCTCGTCTACCGGGTCGCCGGTGAACCGCACTCGGCGAGCTGGACGTACGACCCGCCGCGCCGGCTGGTCGTGGCCGTGGACGACGAGGCCCGCTCCCTGATCGGCGAGGCCGACGACCTGCCGGCCGCGCCGGAACCGAGCTTCCCCTTCGTGCCGAGGATCGCGCGGCTGCCGCGCGACCGGCCGCTGGACCGCGCCCTCGACCGGCAGCTGGAGCGGCCCGCGCCGCCGCCCCCGCCGGAGCCGGAGGAGGAACGGGACACCCTGACCAGCCTGCTGGAGGCGGTCCCGAGCTTCCGCGGCGACATGGTGGTACCGGACCGGACCGAACCCCCGGCGGAGGAAGCCGAGGCGGAGGAGCCGCCGGCCCCGGCCGCCTCGGCGGGCGCGGGCGCCGCGTACGCCGACGTACTGATGCCGCGCACCGTGGCGGGCCACCGCGACCGCCTGACCGGCACCACCGACCGCCAGGCCGAGGCCGACGGCGTCCGCCCCGGCCGCCGCGCGGCGGTCCCGAGCTGGGACGAAATCGTCTTCGGCACCCGCCGCAAGAAGCAGGAGTAACCGACGCCCGCCCGAGTCCGAGCCCCGCGCAGGACAAAGCCCCGGTCTTGGAGCCACACCCGCGCACTCAGGCCGGGCACATCCAGCCCCGCTGGCGTTTGAGCCCCAGGGCCCCCGGCCCGGGGGCCCTCCCGGGCCGCTACTGCGGCAGCGGCCCCGTGGCCACCGGGCGGTCCGGGTCCGAGGACCACTCCGACCAGCTGCCCGCGTAGAGGTCCGAGGCGATGCCCGCCACCTCCAGCGCCAGCACCTCGTGCGCACCGGAGACCCCCGACCCGCAGTAGACCCCCACCGGGGCGTCACCGGACACGCCGAGCCCGGCGAACCGCTCCCGCAGGGCGTCCGCCGGCAGGAAGCGGCCGTCCGGGCCCACGTTCTCGGTGGTCGGGGCGGACACCGCACCCGGAATGTGACCCCCGACCGGGTCGATCGGCTCGACCTCCCCGCGGTACCGCTCCCCCGCCCGGGCGTCCAGCAGGACCCCGGCGCGCGCCCGCGCGGCCGCCCCGTCCGCGTCGAGCACCCCCACCGGCGCCGAAGTTGGCTTGAAATCGCCCTCCGCAGGAGTCACCCGCTCGGCCGACAGCTGACCCGCCTCGGCGGTCCACGCGGCCAGGCCGCCGTCCAGCACCCGCACGTCCGGGTGCCCCGTCCGGCTGAGCAGCCACCACGCCCGGGCGGCCGCCCAGCCCAGGCCGCCGTCGTACACGACCACCGGCACGTCCGCCGAAACCCCGGCCCTGCGCATCGCCGCCCCGAACGCCTCCGGGTCCGGCAGCGGATGCCGCCCGCCCGACCCGGGCGGACCAGCCAGTTCGCGGTCGAGGTCGACGTACACCGCGCCCGGCAGGTGCCCGGCCTCGTACGCCGGCCGCTGGTCGGGGCCGCCGAGCTGCCAGCGGACGTCCAGCAGCACCGGCGGCCGGGAACCGGCCAGCTCGCTCTTCAGATCGGCGACGGAGAGGATCGCAGAATTCGCAGTCATGCGGGCCATCTTCCTCCCCGCCCGGCACCCGCGTAACAAGCCCGTCATCGGCGGGCCGCACCGATCCGGTCATCTCTCCCCGGGGCCCCGCGATGCGGCGCGGTCGGGGCGCGCCGAGCCCTCCGGAGTGGAAGCATCAGCACCGGCATCCGAGGCGACGGAGGAGACGGCTGACATGACCGAGGCAGCGGAAGCAACGCGGCGCACGCCCGGCACCCCGTGCTGGGTGAGCCTGATGGTCCACGGCCTCGGGACCACCGAGGACTTCTACGCGGACCTGTTCGGCTGGGAGTACGTACCGGGGCCCGCGCAGCTGGGCCCGTACGTACGCGCCCTGCTGGACGGCCGCGAGGTGGCCGGCATCGGCGAGATGCCGCCGGACCGGCACCTTCCGGTCGCCTGGACCACGTACCTCGCCACCGACGACGCCGACGCCACGGCCGAGACGATCCGTTCGTGCGGCGGGACGGTCGCGGTGGGCCCGCTGGACGCGGGCATCGCGGGGCGGGTGGCGATCTGCTCCGACCCGCTCGGCGCGATCTTCGGCCTGTGGCAGGCGCAGAGCCACATGGGGACCCGGCTGCACGGCGCGCCGGGCACCCCGGTCTGGAACGAGCTGCTCACCCAGGACACCTCGGCGGTCGTCAAGTTCTACGAGCACGTCTTCGGCCACGAGGCGCAGACCCACGCGACGGCCTCCGACGACTTCGACTACGTGACGCTCCGTCTGCAGGACCGCCCGGTGGCGGCCGTGCACGGCGTCGGCCGCTCGCTGCCCCACGACCGGGGGCCGCACTGGATGACCTACTTCGAGGTCGAGAACACCGACGAGGCCGCAGGCCGGGTCATCGACCTGGGCGGACGGATCATCGACCCGCCCCGCGACGGGATCGGCGGCCGGGTGGCCACGGTCGCCGATCCGGAGGGCGCGGTCTTCACCCTCGTACGCTCTCCCGGCCGAGGGCCCGGCGGAGCGTGATGCCGTAGCGGTCGTGCAGCCGGCGCAGCTCCCACACCGAGAGCGCGGTCACCGACAGCGGCGGCGCCAGCAGGAAGAGGACGCGGACGGCGAGCGGCGCGCTGACGGGGGCGTCGTCGAAGAGCTGCACCACCAGCAGTGACCAGACCAGTACGGGCGAGAGCAGCGGCGGCAGCACCTCGTGCACGTCGGCGGTCCGGAAGGCGTGGTGGACGCAGAGCACCGCCGAGCAGAGCGCGAAGGGCAGGACGAACAGGCCGGCCAGCGCCCCGAGCGGGCCGAACGAGTTCACGTACGGCAGTCCGAAGGACATCAGCACGATGGTGCCGAGGAGCGATCCGATGGCGGTGGCCGGCCCGCGCAGCCGGGCCCGGTAGAAGGCCGGGCCCGGCGGACGCGCGGACAGCACGAAGGCGGCGAGCGCGAGCGGTCCGATGACGAGCAGCAGCCCGGCGCTGATCAGCACCTCGGTGAACTTGTCCTCGACGACGGCGCCCGCGCCCTCCCGCAGCGGATAGGACAGCACCAGCCAGCAGCCGGCCAGCAGGCCGATGGCGGTGCGGGCGATCTGGGCCCGCCGGATGGCCTCGTCGATGATCCGGTCGGGTCGGCCGGGCCGGTGGATGCGGGCCGCGAGGTCGAAGGGCGCCCGGACCACGCGGACCCAGCCGGGTCTGCGGTCCGCCCCCGGACCGGGCGGGTGCGCGGGTGTGGGTCGGTGTGAACTCACGGCGGTCGTCCCCCAAAACGATGATGATCATCGCATCATAGGGCGACGTCGCCGGCGCTCCCCCACCGCCCAACGGCCGTGCCACACAGGCGAGATGGAGCGGCAGGTGACACCCCCGCCGCCCGGCTCACCGGCTCGCGCCGTGCAGCTGCGGTGCCGCGGCCCGGTGGGCCTTGGTGGTGACCAGCAGGCCGGCGAGCAGGCCTGCGAGCAGGGTTGCGCCGATCCCCCACCAGAGGGTGTCGGTGTAGCCGCGCAGCAGTTCCTGGTAGACCGGCCCGGAGATCCATGCCGAACGCCCCAGGCGGGCGGCGATGGCGCTGCTGAGCAGCACCGATCCGACCAATCCGCCCAGGTACTGGGCCGCGGTGACGGCCGCCGAGACCGCGCCCGAGTGCTGCGGGGCGGCTCCGTCGGTCGCGGTGGCGAAGAGCGGCATGAAGGCGAGGCCGGTCCCGAAGCCGGCCAGGAGCATGCCGGGCAGTACCTGGGTCACGTAGGCGCCGTGGATCTCCAGGCCGGTCAGGAGCAGCATCCCGAGCGCCGACACCGCCAGGCCCGCCGCGATCAGAACGCGGGGCGCGACACGGTGCAGCAGACGTGCGGAGACCTGGGTGGAGCCGATGACGGCCGCGGCGACGAAGGGCAGGAGAGCAAACCCGGTCCCGAGGATGGTCCGCAGGTGGAAGACCAGAGCCGAGAGCGTGGCCATGGCGCCCACACCGGCCAGGAGCAAGGCGAGGAAGCCGCCGACGCGGTCGCGGCCCCGGACCTCCGAGGGCGTGCCGTACGGGCCCGACGTCCTGGCGTACGACCACAGGAAGCCCGCGAGCAGGCCGGTGCCCGTGACCAACAGGGCCAGCGCCGTGAGGTCGGTCCAGCCGCGCCCCTCGGCCTCGCCGAGCCCGTAGCTCACGCATGCGAGCCCTGCGGTGCCGAGCAGCACCCCGACCACGTCGACGCGGGCTCCGGCGGGGCCTTGGCGGGCGGGCAGCAGGGTGATCGCGCCGATCAGGACGATCACGGCGAGGGGGATAGCGACGTACAGGAGGCCGCGCCAGCCCATGAAGTCCAGGAGCAACCCACCCAGGAACAGCGCGAGTGCGGAACCCCCGGCGGCGACCGCGGCGTAGATCCCGAAGGCCCGGCGGCGCTCCCTCGGATCGGGGAAGCCGCCGACCACCAGGGCCAGCCCGGACGGTGTCACCAGCGCGGCGAACGCCCCCTGGAGGGCGCGTGCGACGACCAGCGTGCCGGAATTCGCGGCCGTGCCGCCGAGCGCGGAGGCCGCCGCGCATCCGGCCAGGCCGATGATCAGGGTGCGCCGGGGCCCCACGCGGTCGGCGAGGTGCCCGCCGAGCAGCAGCAGGCAGCCGAAGGCGAGCACGTACGCCTTGAGCATCCACTGCAAACCGCTGACGGGGAGATGCAGATCGGCCTGGACGGACGGCACCGCCAGGCTGAAGTTCGTCCCTCCGATCAGCACCATCAGCTGGGCCAGGGCGATGACCGCCAGCCCCCACCACCGCCTGGGGTGCGGGGAGTCGGCGACCGGGGGCGGCCCGAAGCCCTGCCCGGGGACGGAGTACGCCGGGGCGGTCGGAGCGTAGGCGGGCGGCGGCGGGGGCAGTGGCTGCGACTGTGCCGACGGCGCCGCGACACGCGGGTCCGGCTGCGGCTGCGGTGCGGCGGCCTTCTCCAGGGAAGGCCCGGCCGGCTGTTCGGGTGCGAAGTCGAGCAACCGGGCTGCATGACGGCCGAGTTGGGCCAGCACCGGACCCGGCAGCCATTCCGCGTCCCGGTCCGTCATCGCCGTACGCTCGGCGACCTGCCGGGGCGTGGGCCGCTTGGCGGGGTCCTTGTCCAGGCACGCGCGTACGAGGTCGGCCAGGGGCTCCGGTACGCCGGTCAGGTCCGCCTCCTCCTCGGCGACCCGGAAGAGGTGGGCGTTCAGCCCGGTGTCGGTGGCGCCGAACAGCATCCGCCCGGTGGCGGCGTAGACGAGGACGGCGCCCAGGCAGAAGACATCACTGGCGGGGGTCAGTTCGAGGCCGCGGGCCTGCTCCGGCGACATGAAGCCGGGCGAGCCGATCAGCATGCCGGTGCGGGTGTGCAGGCTGTCCCCGCCGAGGCGGTCCATCGCCCGGGCGATCCCGAAGTCGATGACGCGCGGGCCGTCGACGGTGACCAGGACGTTGGAGGGCTTGAGGTCGCGGTGGATCAGGCCCGCCTCGTGGACGGCCTGGAGGGCGAGGGCGAGGCGGTTGGCGAGCGTACGGACCGAGTACTCGGGCAGCGGCCCGAAGTCGCGGGCGACCACGGCCTGGAGGTCGGGCCCCGGAATGTACCGGGTGGCCACCCAGGGCACGGCGGCGTCGGGATCGGCGTCGAGCACGTCCGCCGTCCAGCTCCCGCCCACCCGCCGCGCGGCGGCCACTTCGCGGGCGAAGCGCGAACGGAACTCCGGGTGCCCGGCGTGCTCGGCCTGTACGACCTTCACGGCGACGGTGCGCCCGCCCTCGGAACGACCCAGATACACCAGGCCCATGCCGCCCGCCCCCAGCCGGGCGATCAGACGGTACGGGCCTATGCGGGCCGGGTCTCCGGCGATCAACTGGTCCACGCCAGCAAGGTAGTCCAGCTATCGGACCAGCGTGAGGCCATCGGCCGATTCGTTTGGCTCCTCGATCCGGGCCATGGCGGTGCGCAGGAGGGGCGGCGCCATGAGCGACGTCACGATCGCCACGAGGATGATGATGGTGTACGTCTCGGGGCCGAGGATGCCGAGCCGCAGCCCCACCATCGCCACGATCACCTCTATCACCCCGCGGGAGTTCATGCCGGCCCCGAGCGCGAGGGCCTCCCACCGGCTGAGCCCGCTCAGCTTCGCGCCGACGTAGGCGCCCGCGAACTTGCCGAGGATGGCGACGGCGAGCACCGCGCACGCCGCGGCCGGCACGGCGGGCCGCACCAGCGCGGTCAGGTCCATCCGGAGCCCGGCGGTGGCGAAGTAGACCGGGGCGAGGAAGGCCAGCACGGTGGTGCGCAGCGGGGCCAGTTTCTCCCGGTCGAGCTCGCCGCTGGTGCCGATCAGCACCCCGCACACGAAGGCGCCGAAGACCGCCTCCAGCCCCATCGCATGCGTCGCCGCCCCGCCCAGCAGGACGATCGGCGCCGCCACCGCGACGGTCGGCCCCGGCTCCGCGGAGCGGTTCGCCGCCCTCAGCGCGAACGCCACCGCGGGGCGTCCCACCAGCAGCGCGAACACCACGACGCCCAGCGGGTAGAGGAGGGCGGCGGCGACCTTCCCGGCGGTGAGCCCGACCGTCGCCATCGCCGACACGACGGAGAGCAGGAACCAGCCGATGACGTCGTCGATCACGCCGGAGGCGAGGGTGAGCTGGCCGACCTCGCGGTGCAGCATGTTCATGTCCAGCAGCGTCTTGGCGATCACCGGGATCGCGCTGACGCACAGGGCCACTCCGAGGAACAGGGCGAACACCGTCGGAGTGGTGCCGTCCGGCAGCAGCGAGGAAGGCAGCAGCAAGCCGGTGGCGACGCCGAGCCCGAGGGGCAGGAGCAGGCCGGCGAGACTCACCCGCGCCGCGGTGAGCCCGCGCCGTCTGACGAGGTCGAACTTCATCTCCATGCCGGTGATTCCGACGAGCAGCAGCACCCCCAACTGCCCCACGGCGTCGAGGAGGTGCATCTGATCGGGCTGTTTCGGCAGCAGCCAGTCGGCGAACCCGGGAAACGCCCGGCTCAGCACGGAGGGACCGAGCAGCACGCCGGCGAACAGCTCCCCGACGATCGCGGGCATCTTGAACCGGGCCGCCAACTGCCCCAGGGAGAGGGCGAGGAGCAGCAGGAGCGCCAGTTGGAGGAGGAGCACCAACAGCGAGTGGTGGGCGATGGTCGGTACGGGGGGTACGGGAACGGCACTCATCTCGACGTCACCTCGGATCGCGGCCTGACGATGCCCATCGACACCCTGACGGTCCAGTGTCCCCGCCGGCCGGACGTCAGGCGTGGTTGACCGGGAGGACGTCCGGGGAGAGCGCGCCCGCGTGGGCCGAGGCCGAGGTCATCCGGCGGCGGTGGTGGCGGCGGCACAGGACCTCGTAGCCGATCTCCTCCGCGGGGCGGTTCACGTCGCCGACGACGACCTGGGCGCCCTCGACCACCATCTCCCCACCCACCGTACGGGCGTTGTGCGTGGCGCGGGCGCCGCACCAGCACAGCGCCTCGACCTGGAGCTGTTCGAGGCGGTCCGCCAGCTCGATCAGCCGCTGCGAGCCGGGGAAGAGCTTCGTGCGGAAGTCGGTCGTGATGCCGAAGGCGAAGACGTCCATGTCCAGGTCGTCGACGATCCGGGCCAGCTGGTCGATCTGCTCCGGGGCGAGGAACTGCGCCTCGTCCACGATCACGTAGTCCGCCTTGCCGCCCTTGGACAGCTCGGCGACGAGGTACGCGTAGAGGTCCATGCCCTCCGGTGCCTCGACCGCCTCCGTGACCAGTCCGAGGCGGGAGGACAGCTTGCCCTCGCCCGCCCGGTCGTCACGCGTGAAGATCACGCCCTGGAGCCCGCGCGCCGACCGGTTGTGCGCGATCTGGAGCGCCAGGGTGCTCTTTCCGCAGTCCATCGTTCCGGAGAAGAACACCAGCTCGGGCATGGGAAGTACGGGACCTTTCGGGTCGGTCGTGGGTGGCGGAGGGGGAGGAGCGGGGGCCGGTCAGGTGCGGATTTCGAGCAGCGGGACGAGCTGCTCGGCCGCGGTCATGGAGCCGTGCATGCCGACGAGGGCGGACTCGTTGGGCTCGTTCCGCGAGGCGGTGATGGCGACGTCGGCCTGCGCGGCCGCGACCACGTCGCCGATCCGCCCGAGGACGCGCTCGTCGCACTCCCCCGGCGCGCCGAACCAGCCCAGTTCCAGGGCCTCTTCGCGGCTCGCGATCCAGAACCGGTCGCCGAGGACCTCGCGCCAGACGGTCAGGACGTCGGCCTCGGCGCCCGGGACGGCGTACACGTGCCGGGCCCGGCCCTCGCCGCCGAGCAGGGCCACGCCCGCGCCCAGCTCCCAGTCCTCGTCGTAGTCGATGCGGGAGTCCTCGTCGAAGGGGACGTCGACCATGCCGTGGTCCGCGGTCACGTACAGCGCGGTGCGCGGCGGGAGCTGCTCGGCGAGCCGCTGGACGAGCCGGTCCACGTACATGAGCTGGCCGCGCCAGGCGTCGGAGTCCACGCCGTGGCGGTGGCCCGCGCCGTCGAGCTCGCTGTAGTACGTGTACACGAGCGAGCGGTCGCCGGCCGCGAGGCGGTCGGCCGCCAGGTCCATGCGCTCCTCGCCGGTCATCCGGCCGAGGAAGGTGCCGCCGCTCAGGGCGATCTTGGTGAGCGGGGTGGTCTGGAAGGCGGGCGAGGAGACCTGGGCGGTCGCCACACCGGCCTTGTCTGCCAGCTCGAAGACGGTCGGGTACGGCTGCCAGGGCTTGGGCGGGGTCCAGGGCTGCCAGCGGAGCTGGTTCATCAGCTCGCCGGTGGCGGGGTTGCGGGCGGCGTAGCCGGGCAGGCCGTGCCGGGCGGGCGGCAGGCCGGTGCCGACGGAGGCCAGCGAGGTGGCGGTGGTCGCCGGGAAGCCCGCGGTGATCGGGCGGCCGGTGCCGCCGCGCGAGGTGCCGAGGAGCGAGGTGAGGTACGGGGCCTCGTCCGGGTGGGCCTTGATCTGCTCCCAGCCCATGCCGTCGACCAGGAAGACGCAGTTCCGGTCGGCCGGGGTCAGCTCCTCGATGGCGGCGCTGAAGCCGGGTACGCCCTGGCCCGCGACGAGGGTGGGCAGCAGGTCGGCGAGCGAGCCGGCGCCGTACTCGGGCACGGGCGCGCCGGCGAGGTCCAGCAGTTCCGGCTCGTCCGCCCAGTTCTGCGCGGCGGGGTAGGCCATCAGCGGGCGGGGGTGGACGTGGCAGCGGTGGCTTCGGAGAGCGCCTGCGCGAAGACCAAGGTCTGGCGCACCGCCTCGGGGCCGTCGCCGGCTTCGCTGACGCGCAGGCTGAGGTCGTCGGCGGTGGAGTTGCCGGTGTAGCCGTGGTCGGAGTCGCAGTTCGGGTCGCCGCAGGCGGCCGGCTCCAGGTCGATCCGGGAGACCGCGCCCCAGCCGATGGTCAGGACGACCTCGCGGGGCAGGGTGCCGGGGGTGTAGGACTCCGGGTTGGCGACGACGCGGCTCAGCACCACGGAGGAGATGCTGGAGAGCTTGACCGACTCGGTGGAGGTCGTCGCGTACGGGGACGGGGACCCGGCGTCGGCGGCCTGCTCGTCGGTGTGGCTGACGATGAAGCGGTTTCCGGTCAGGACCAGCACGGTGACGTGGCGGCGCACCTCGTTGGAGTCGAAGGTCGTCTCCTGGTGGACCAGGTACGACGAGATCGGCTCGCCGCCCACCGCGGCCTCCACCGCCTCGGCCACGAGGGCCGGGTAGTAGCCGCTGCGCTCGATCGCCGTGCGCAGCCCCTGGGTCGTCGTACCGGATTTCGCCATGAGGTCCATCCTAAGGCCCGTACGGGGCACCCCGGCCTTCCCCCGTACCCGCTCAGTAACTGGGGAGGGTCCGGGGGCCGAGGTCCCCGCGGGCGGGCGGGTGGGCGATCCGGACGGTGGCGCTCAGCACCGAGAGACCCTCGGTGGCGACCACGACCGGTTCCAGCGAGACGCCGATCACCTCGGGGTGGTCGTCCACCAGCCGGGAGAGGCGCAGGAGCAGCTCCTCCAGGGCGGGGGTGTCCACGGGATCGCTGCCGCGCCAGCCGAAGAGGAGGGGTGCGGTCCGGATGGATCGGATCAGTCCGGCGGCGTCCCGGTCGGTGGCCGGGACCAGCCGGTGGGCGGTGTCCCCGAGCAGCTCGGAGGCGACGCCGGCGAGCCCGAAGGAGAGGACGGCGCCCGCGGCCGGGTCGATCACCGAGCGGACGACCGTGTCGACCCCGCGCGGCACCATGGGCTGGACCACCGGCTGGAGCTCCACCGGCTTCCCGAGGGCGTCGGTGAGCTCTTCGTACGAGAGCCTCAGCTCGGCCTCGTCGCGCAGGTCGAGCCGTACGCCGCCCAGGTCCGCCCGGTGGCGCAGGTGCGGGGCGGTGGTCTTGAGGGCCACCGGGTAGCCCAGCACCCCGGCGGCCCTGACCGCCGCGTCGGGGCTCGGCGCGGGCAGGGTGGCCTGGACGCGGATGCCGTACCTCCCGAGCAGCTCGCGGGCGTCCCAGTCGGTCAGGGTCAGCACGGCCTCGCCGTCGACGTCGGCGAGCAGCCCGGCCAGCTGCGCGGCGGTGCCGGCCTCGTCGATGTCCTCGAACTCGGGCACCTGGCCGGCCTCGGCGTTGGCCCGCCGCCACTGCCCGTACCGCACGGCCTCGGCGACGGCCTTGGCGGCCCGCTCGGCGGCGGGGTAGCTCGGGATCCGCTGCCCCTCGGGAGCCTTCTCCCCCACCCCGGCCAGCGCCTCGACCAGTTCGCCGAGTTCCACCTGCACGACGGCCACCGGCTTGCCCGGCGTCTCGGTCACGGCGTCGCGCAGGCAATCGGCCAGGTCGTCCGCCGGAGCCTGCTCGTTCACCCACGGGATCGCGGTGACGACGACCGCGTCGTTGGCGTCGGAGGCCAGCGCCGCGGCCAGCGCCTGACGGAAGTCCTCCGGCGAGGCCGCCGTGGTCAGGTCGATCGGCGGCAGCGGCCGCAGGCCCTGGGTCAGGCAGGCGTCGTAGGTGAGGATCCCGAGGGACTCGGAGTTCCCGAGGATCGCGATGCGGGGTCCGGCGGGCAGCGGCTGCGAGGCCAGCAGCAGGCCGACGTCCACCAGCTCCGTCACCGTGTCGACGCGGATCACTCCGGCCTGGCGCAGCAGCTCGGAGACGGTGGCGTCCGGCAGCCGGGTGTCCGGGACGACGTGCCCGGCCGGGGAGTGGCGGCCGCCCTTGGCGACGACCACCGGCTTGACGGCGGCCGTGCGGCGGGCGAGGCGGGTGAACTTCCGCGGGTTGCCCAGGGTTTCCAGGTACATGAGGGCGACGTCCGTCCCCTCGTCGTCGTACCAGTACTGGAGGATGTCGTTCCCGGAGACGTCGGCCCGGTTCCCCGCCGAGACGAAGGAGGACAGCCCCTCCCCGCGCCGCACGAGGGCGGAGAGCAGGGCGATGCCGATCGCCCCGGACTGCGTGAACAGGCCGGTCCGGCCGCGCACCGGCAGCGGCGCGGGCGTCAGCGAGGCGTTGAGCTCCACCTCGGGCGCGGTGTTGATCACCCCGTAGGCGTTCGGTCCGATCAGCCGCATTCCGTACGAGCGGACCTGGCGCACCAGTTCGCGCTGGCGGTCGAGCCCCTCCGGGCCGCTCTCCCCGTATCCGGCGGACAGCACGACGAGCCCCTGCACGCCGTGCTCGCCGCAGGCGGCGACCGCCTCGGGGACGCGGTCGGCGGGGACGGCGATCACGGCGAGGTCGACGGGGGCCCCGATGGCGCCGATGGTGGGGTAGGCCCGTACGCCGTCGAGCAGATCGCGGGTGGTGGCCTCGTTGACGGCGTAGAGGTGGCCGTGGAAGCCGCTGTCGCGCAGGTTGCGCAGGGCGGCCGCGCCCACACCCGCGAGGGAGCGGCTGACGCCGATCACCGCGACCGAGCCGGGGGCCAGCAGCCGCTGCACCGAGCGGGCCTCGGCGCGCTGTTCGCGGGCGCGCTGGACGGCGAGGGACTCGGCGGTGGGCTCCAGGTCGAGGGTGAGGTGGACGGAGCCGTCCTCGAAGCTGCGCTTCTGCTCGTAGCCGGCGTCCGTGAACACCTTGATCATCTTGGTGTTGGCGGGCAGCACCTCGGCGGCGAACCGGCGGATGCCGCGTTCCCGGGCCACCGCGCCGATGTGTTCGAGGAGCGCGGAGGCGACCCCGCGGCCCTGGTGGGCGTCCTGGACGAGGAAGGCGACCTCGGCCTCGTCGGCGGGGGCGGTGGCGGGCCGGCCGTCGGGGCCGATGCGGTCGTAGCGGACGGTGCCGATGAACTCCCCGCCGATGGTCGCGGCGAGGCCGACCCGGTCCACGTAGTCGTGGTGCGTGAAGCGGTGCACGTCGCGGTCGGAGAGCCGGGGGTACGGGGCGAAGAAGCGGTAGTACTTCGACTCGTCGGAGACCTGCTCGTAGAAGCTGACCAGCCGGCCGGCGTCCGCGGTGGTGATGGGCCTGATCCGGGCGGTGCCGCCGTCGCGCAGGACGACGTCCGCTTCCCAGTGGGCCGGGTACGAGGGGTCCGACTCGGTGGTCATGCGGTGATCTTAAGGCCATGACTGGCTGAATAGCTCCTGCGCGGCGCATGAGGCAAGCTGGGGCAAATCAGTGCAAGCTGGGGAAGGTCGAACGGCGGAGGATCCAGGCCGAAGGTCGGTCGGAGCATTCCGGGCGTCGTGAGAGACTGGTCTAGACAACCGTAAGAACCTGAAGGGCATCACCATGGCAGAGCGCCGCGTCAACGTCGGCTGGGCCGAGGGCCTGCACGCTCGTCCCGCCTCGATCTTCGTCCGTGCGACGACCGCTTCCGGCGTCCCGGTGACCATCGCGAAGGCCGGCGGCGACCCCGTCAACGCCGCCTCCATGCTGGCGGTTCTGGGCCTGGGCGCCCAGGGTGGCGAGGAGATCGTCCTCGCGTCCGAGGCCGACGGCGCGGAGGCCGCGCTGGACCGTCTCGCGAAGCTGGTCGAGGAGGGTCTCGAGGAGCTCCCCGAGACCGTCTGACCCTTCGCGGCGAAGCCGTGGCCCCGGAGTTCCGGGGCCACGGCTTCGCTGTTTCCGCGACGCAATATCCGGCCCGATGAAAAAAGGGCAGCACGGGAATTCCGGTCCGCGAAATCCGGCCCCGCAGGAATACGGCACGGGCGGGGGCTAATTCACGCCGAGTACCGATCCTTTGTATACGGCCCGTGTTAATGCCGGACGCTCGACATGTTTACGGCAGGTTGCGAAGTGCTCACCGCGGGCCGGATCCGGCTCCGGGGCCGGTGCGCTTCGGCCGCCCGGCCGGCGTGGACCGCGGTCAGCGTCCGGGCCCGCTCGGCGTCGCCGCGCGCCACCGCATCCACGATCGCGCCGTGCTCCGCCCAGGACTCCACGGGCCGCACCGGCGCCTCCACCACGTACATCCACGCCACCTTGTGCCGCATCTGCGTGAGCAGCGCGATCAGCCCCGGGCTGCCGGAGGCCTGCGCGAGGGTCTCGTGGAACCAGCCCCCCAGGGAGCGCAGGTCCTCGCCCTGGCCCCTCCTGGCCCGCTCCTGGCCCAGCCTGACCAGTCCGCGCAACACCTTCAGGTGGGCCTCGGTGCGCCGCCGGGCCGCCCTGGCCGCGGCGAGGGGCTCCAGCAGCATCCGCAGCTCCAGCAGGTCGGCGGCCTCCTGCTCGGTCGGCTCGGCCACGCAGGCGCCCGCATGGCGCCGCGTGGTCACGAACCCCTCGGACTCCAGGGTGCGCAGCGCCTCGCGGACGGGGACGCGCGAGACCCCGTACCGCCGGGCCAGGACCTCCTCGGTGAGTCTGCCGCCCGGCTCGAAGACCCCGGAGACGATGTCGTCGCGAATTGCCGTGCATACCGCGTGCGCAGGAATACGCAAGACCGAACCTCCGCCTATTTCCGACTCGCACAGTCATTGGACACGCATGCGCGTGCTGCGACTCTATTGCAACACACGATAATTTCCGAGAGCGGTCGAAAATACGAAACATTTGCACGCGGACAACGCGAAGGCCCCGGCTTGGTGAGCCGGGGCCTTCGGACCGTCCGTGGAGCGGTGGCGCCTTCGGGTCAGAGGCTGACGCCGTGCGAGCGCAGGTACGCGAGCGGGTCGATGTCCGAGCCGTACTGGGAGCCGGTGCGGGCCTCGAAGTGCAGGTGCGGGCCGCTGGAGTTGCCGGTGGAACCCGACAGGCCGATCTGCTGGCCCGGGGTCACCTGCTGGCCGACGGAGACGCTCAGCGAGGACATGTGCCCGTACTGCGTGTAGGTGCCGTCGTTGTGCTTGATGACGACGTTGTTGCCGTACGCGCCACCCCAGCCGGCCTCGACGACGGTACCGGCGCCCACCGCGTGGACGGAGGTGCCGGAGGCGGCGTGGAAGTCGATGCCGGTGTGGCTGCCGGAGGACCACATGCCGCCGCCCGCGTGGTACTGCGTGCTGACGTACGAGCCGTCGACCGGGGCGACGAAGGTGTTGAGGCGCTTGCGCTCCTCCTCGCGGGCGGCGCGCTCGGCGGCCTCGCGCTCGGCCTTCGCCTTGGCCTCGGCGAGGCGCTTGGCCTCGGCGGCCCGCTGCTTGGCGTCGGCCTCGGCCTGCGCCTGGGCGGCGGCGTGCTCGGCGGCGCGCTGCTGGGAGGCGGCCTGGTCCTGGAGGTCGCCCGCGAGGTCCTCGGCGACGACGACGGCACCGAGCCCGTTGTCCTGGGCGGAGTTGTTGTCGCCGCTGTCCGCGGCGAAGGCCGGACCGGCCAGGGAGCCGACGACGCCCGTGGTGGCGAGGGCGGCTATGCCGGCGTAACCGGCGGTCTTGCGGCTCAGACGGCTGGAACCACGGTGCTTACCGGAGCCGGCGGGACGACTGCCAAACGCCATGAAGGGGCTGATCCTTTCCTTCCTTCTCGCCTACCGGGTTAGCTGACGGGTTCGGAGCAGGAAGGTCTCCTACGGGCCTCCTCTTGCGAGGCGGTCCGATTCACCCCAGGGACTGATGTGGGTCCCCGGCTCCCCAGGCTCGCGCCTGACGGGGACTCGGCGATCGCTGCCCGGTGCCGCGGGTGCGGCGGGTACAACTGACGGACAGCAGGGCCGACGCTAGGCGGATCATCAGTCAATCGCCAAACAGACGCGCCCTTTTGTTGCGTACGCCACACCGCATACGAGCAACCACACCATGAAACGGACAAAAGGGGTTCCGGCGGCCGAGCCGCCGGAACCCCTCACACCGATCGCCAATTGGCCATCGGCCGAACGTCAGTTGGTGACGACGCTCACGTCACCGATCCCCAGCGCCCGCACCGGTGCCTCGATCTGAGAGGCGTCGCCCACGAGGACCGTGACCAGCCGGTCCGCCGGGAAGGCGGCCACGACGGCCGAAGTGGCCTCCACCGTCCCGGTGGCGGCGAGCTGCGCGTACAACTGCGCCTGGTAGTCGTCGGGCAGCTCCTGCTCGACCTGGTCGGCCAGGGTGCCGGCCACCGAGGCCGCCGTCTCGAACTTCAACGGGGCCACGCCCACCAGGTTCTGTACCGCCACGTCCCGTTCGGCGTCGGTCAGGCCGCCCTCCGCGAGGGTGCGCAGCACCTTCCAGAGGTCGTCGAGCGCCGGGCCGGTGTTCGGGGTGTCCACCGAGCCGCTGATGGCGAGCATCGAGGCGCCCTTGCCGTCGGCGGTCGAGCGCAGGACCTGCCCGAAGGCGCGCACGCCGTAGGTGTAGCCCTTCTCCTCGCGCAGCACCTTGTCCAGGCGGGAGGTGAGGGTGCCGCCCAGGCAGTAGGTGCCGAGCACCTGGGCAGCCCAGACCCGGTCGTGCCGGTCGGCCCCGATCCGGCCGATCAGCAGCTGGGTCTGGACCGCGCCGGGGCGGTCCACGATGACCACGCGGCCGGTGTCGTCGGCGGTCACCGGCGGCACCGGCAGGGCCTCGGCGGAGTTGCCCGTCCAGGTGCCCAGGGTGTCCGCCAGTACGGCGTCCAGGTCGATGCCGGTCAGGTCGCCGACGACCACCGCGGTGGCGGTCGCGGGGCGTACGTGGGCCTCGTAGAAGGCGCGCACGGCGGCGGAGTCGATCCGGGAGACCGTCTCCTCGGTGCCCTGGCGCGGGCGGGACATCCGCAGGGAGGCCGGGAAGAGCTCCTTGGAGAGCTGCTTGGCCGCGCGGCGCTGCGGGCTCGCCAGCTCGTGCGGGATCTCGTCGAGCCGGTTGCGCACCAGCCGGTCCACCTCGGCGTCGGCGAAGGCGGGGGCGCGCAGCGCCTCGGCGAGCAGGCCCAGCGCCTTGTGCAGACGGGAGGCGGGGACCTCCAGGGAGACCCGGATGCCCGGGTGGTCGGCGTGCGCGTCGAGGGTGGCTCCGCAGCGCTCCAGCTCGGCCGCGAACTCCTCGGCGGAGTGCTTGTCGGTGCCCTCGGACAGGGCGCGCGCCATGATCGTGGCGACGCCGTCCAGGCCCGCGGGCTCCGCGTCGAGCGGGGCGGCGAGGTTGACCTCGACGGCGATGACCTGCTGGCCGGGGCGGTGGCAGCGCAGCAGGGTCAGGCCGTTGGGCAGGACCCCGCGGTCGGGGGCCGGGAAGGCCCACGGCTGCGGCTCGCCGGCCTGCGGCCGCGGGTGGAAGGTCATCGTGACGGCTGCGGTGTCGCTCACTGCTCCGCCCCTTCGGTCTCGTCTTCGTTCTCGGAGGTGTTGTCGTCGGCCGCGATCGGCTCGTACACGAGCACCGCCCGGTTGTCCGGGCGCAGCCGGGCCGCGGCCACGGCCTGCACCTCCTCGGCGGTGATGTCGAGGACGCGCTGGACTGCCGTCAGGGCCAGCTGCGGGTCGCCGAACAGGACCGCGAAGCGGCACAGTTCGTCGGCGCGGCCCGCGACCGTGCTCAGCCGGTCCAGCCACTCCCGCTCCAGCTGTGCCTGCGCGCGCTCCATCTCCTCGGCGGTGGGGCCCTCGGCGGCGAACCGCGCGAGCTCCTCGTCCACGGCCGCCTCGATGTCGGGGATCTCCACCCCGCCCGAGGTCTTCACGTCCAGCCAGCCCAGCGAGGGGGCCCCGGCCAGGCGCAGCATGCCGAAGCCGGCCGCGACGGCCGTCTGGTCGCGGCGCACCAGGCGGTTGTGGAGCCGCGAGGAATCTCCGCCGCCCAGGACGGTCAGCGCCACGTCCGCCGCGTCGCACTCGCGGGTCCCGTCGTGCGGGAGCCGGTAGGCGGCCATCAGCGCACGCGCCGGGACCTCCTCGACGATCTCCTCGCGCAGCTCCGCCCCGATGATCTCGGGGAGCGTGCCGTCGCGGGGCGGCTGCTTGCCGTCGTGCGACGGGATGGTGCCGAAGTACTTCTCGACCCAGGCGAGGGTCTTCTCCGGGTCGATGTCGCCGACCACGGACAGCACCGCGTTGTTCGGCGCGTAGTACGTACGGAAGAAGGCGCGCGCGTCCTCCAGCGAGGCCGCGTCCAGATCGGCCATGGAGCCGATCGGGGTGTGGTGGTACGGGTGCCCCTCGGGGTACGCCAGCGCGGTCAGCTTCTCGAACGCCGTGCCGTAGGGGACGTTGTCGTACCGCTGGCGGCGCTCGTTCTTGACGACGTCGCGCTGGTTCTCCATGGACTCGTCGTCCAGGGCGGCCAGGAGCGAGCCCATGCGGTCAGCCTCCAGCCAGAGCGCGAGCTCCAGCTGGTGGGTCGGCATCGTCTCGAAGTAGTTGGTGCGCTCGAAGCTGGTCGTGCCGTTGAGGGAGCCGCCGGCGCCCTGGACCAGTTCGAAGTGCCCGTTTCCGGGCACGCTCGCCGAGCCCTGGAACATGAGGTGCTCGAAAAGGTGAGCCAGGCCGGTACGGCCCTTGACTTCGTGGCGCGAGCCGACGTCGTACCAGAGGCAGACCGCGGCGACCGGGGTCAGGTGGTCCTCGGAAAGCACCACGCGCAGGCCGTTGGCCAGCCGGTGCTCGGTCGCTGTCAGGCCGCCGGAGCCGGCCTGGGCGGTGGCCGTGTGACCCATGGGCATGTGGTCCCTTCGATCGCGATGCAGAGATTTCTGTCAGACCTGCCACTGTATGCAAGCGCGTCGGTTGCCGGATAAGTTCCCGGGTCACGCCCCCAGCTCCGTCTGGGGGGACCCCCGGGGTCGGAGTCGGCGTTGTCGGTGCCTCGGGCCACAATGGTCCGCGTCAGACCCCCCAGCACACCCATTCTTGGTTAAGGAGCCGCGCAGCGATGGCCCGCCGCAGCACGAAGACCCCGCCGCCGGAGGATTTCGAGGAGAAGATCCTCGACATCGACGTCGTCGACGAAATGCAGGGCTCCTTCCTCGAGTACGCGTACTCGGTGATCTACTCCCGCGCCCTGCCCGACGCCCGCGACGGGATGAAGCCGGTGCACCGGCGCATCGTCTACCAGATGAACGAGATGGGTCTGCGCCCCGACCGCGGCTACGTCAAGTGCGCGCGCGTCGTCGGCGAGGTCATGGGCAAGCTCCACCCGCACGGAGACCAGTCGATCTACGACGCGCTCGTGCGCATGGCCCAGCCCTTCTCGATGCGGCTGCCCCTGGTCGACGGCCACGGCAACTTCGGCTCGCTCGGCAACGACGACCCGCCGGCCGCGATGCGTTACACCGAGTGCAAGATGGCCGACGCCACGTCGCTGATGACGGAGTCGATCGACGAGGACACCGTCGACTTCGCCGCCAACTACGACGGCCAGGAGCGCGAGCCCATCGCGCTGCCCGCCGCCTACCCGAACCTGCTGGTCAACGGCACCTCCGGGATCGCGGTCGGCATGGCCACCAACATGCCCCCGCACAACCTCGGCGAGGTCATCGCGGCCGCCCGCCACCTGATCCGCTACCCGCAGGCGGACCTGGAGGCGCTGATGCGCTTCGTGCCGGGTCCGGACCTGCCCACGGGCGGCCGCATCGTCGGCCTCTCGGGGATCAAGGACGCCTACGAGACCGGCCGCGGCACCTTCAAGATCCGCGCGACGGTGGCCGTGGAGAACGTGACGGCGCGCCGCAAGGGCCTGGTCGTCACCGAACTGCCCTTCACGGTCGGCCCCGAGAAGGTCATCGCGAAGATCAAGGACCTGGTCGGCTCGAAGAAGCTCCAGGGCATCGCCGACGTCAAGGACCTCACCGACCGCGCGCACGGTCTGCGCCTGGTCATCGAGATCAAGAACGGCTTCCACCCGGAGGCCGTCCTGGAACAGCTCTACAAGCTGACGCCGATGGAGGAGTCCTTCGGCATCAACAACGTGGCGCTGGTGGACGGGCAGCCGCTGACGCTCGGCCTCAAGGAGCTGCTGGAGGTCTACCTCGACCACCGCTTCGAGGTCGTCCGGCGGCGCAGCGAGTTCCGCCGCGGCAAGCGGCGCGACCGCCTGCACCTGGTCGAGGGCCTGCTGGTGGCCCTGCTCGACATCGACGAGGTCATCCGGCTCATCCGGGACAGCGACAACTCCGCGCAGGCGAAGGAGCGGCTCATCGAGCGCTTCTCGCTGAGCGAGATCCAGACCCAGTACATCCTGGACACCCCGCTGCGCCGGCTCACCCGCTTCGACCGGATCGAGCTGGAGTCCGAGCGCG
Source organism: Streptomyces sp. NPDC057010 (assembly GCF_042673805.1). Lineage (NCBI taxonomy): Bacteria > Bacillati > Actinomycetota > Actinomycetes > Kitasatosporales > Streptomycetaceae > Streptomyces > Streptomyces sp. NPDC057010. The sequence goes on from NZ_JBHUSC010000003.1 coordinate 316,247, forward strand.
ACCGGCTGACCGGCGAGATCGACGAGCTGACCGGGATCCTGGAGTCCGACACCGAGCTGCGCAAGCTGGTCTCCACGGAACTGGCGGCGGTCGCGAAGAAGTTCGGCACCGAGCGGCGTACGGTCCTGCTGGAGTCGGCGGGTACGACGGTCGGCGCGGTTCCGCTGGAGGTCGCGGACGACCCGTGCCGGGTGCTGCTGTCCTCGACGGGCCTGCTGGCGCGCACCGTGACCGGCGAACCGCTGCCGGAGGCGGAGGGCGGCGCCCGCACCAAGCACGACCTGATCGTCTCGCAGGTCGCGGCGACCGCCCGGGCCGAGGTCGGCGTGGTCACCTCGTACGGGCGGCTGCTGCGGCTGTCGGTGATCGACCTGCCGCAGCTGCCGGACACCCACGCCGCGCCGAACCTGGCGGGCGGCGCCCCGGTCTCGGAGTTCCTCTCCGGGCTGGAGGCGGACGAGAAGGTGGTCTGCCTGACCTCGCTGGACGAGGCCTCGCAGGGTCTGGCGCTGGGCACCGAGCAGGGCGTGGTCAAGCGGGTCGTGCCGGACTACCCGGCGAACAAGGAGGAGCTGGAGGTCATCACCCTCAAGGAGGGCGACCGGATCGTCGGCGCGGTCGAGCTGCGCACGGGCGAGGAGGACCTGGTCTTCATCACCGACGACGCCCAGCTGCTGCGCTACCCGGCGGGCCAGGTGCGACCGCAGGGCCGCCCGGCGGGCGGTATGGCGGGCATCAAGCTCGCCGAGAACGCCAAGGTGATCCACTTCTCGGCCGTGGACCCGGCCCGGGACGCGATGGTGTTCACGGTGGCGGGCTCGCACGGGACGCTGGACGACTCGGTGCTGTCCGGGAAGCTGACCCCCTTCGACCAGTACCCGCGCAAGGGCCGGGCCACCGGCGGCGTGCGCTGCCAGCGGTTCCTGAAGGGCGAGGACCTGCTGGTGCTGGCCTGGGCGGGCGGCTCCCCGGTCCGCGCGGCGTCGGCGAACGGCACCCCGGCCGAACTGCCGGCCGCGGACCCGCGCCGGGACGGCTCGGGCACCGCGCTGCCGGCGGCCGTCGCGGCGCTGGCGGGGGCCGCGCTGTAGGACGGCGTACGGGGTGTCCGCTCCGGGACCGGACACCCCATGTGCCGACTAGTGTTTTCCCCGTATACGCGGTGGGGGGAGAACAGAGCTGATGAGTCGTCGATCGAGCAGCGCACCGATCGGGAGCTACGAACGGGACGTGGCGCGGGGCCACCGGCAGTACCGCGAGGCCGAGGCTCGACGGCGGACCGAGCAGCTCGATGCCGAGGTCGCCACTCTGCGGGGCCTGTTGGTCTCGGGCTGCCGGACACCGGCGTTCAGGATGGACGCCCTGGTCCGGCCCGAGCAGGTGGAACCGTTCACGCCGCCGGGGCCACTGGCGCAGCCGGTGCCCATGCCGCGCATCGACGAGTTCCAGGGGCAGAGCAGCGGCTGGACCCTCGGCTCGGGCAACCGGGCGCAGGCGGAGCGGGAGGCGCACGCCCGGTACACCCAGGCCTGGCAGGCGGCGAACGCCGCCGAGGCGCAGCGGCAGCAGCAACTGGCGGTGTACCGGCAGCAGTACGACCGGTGGGCGGCCGAGCAGCTGGCCGGGGTCCGAGCACACAACAGTCGGCTCGACCGGCTGCCCGGGGCGCTGCGCGCGGGCGACGCGGCGGCGGTGGTGGAGTACTTCTCGGCCGCCGTGGGCACCTCGGCGGCCTGGCCCGAGGCGCTCCCGAGGCAGGTGGCCGCGGCGTACGACCCGGCCGCGCGCCAGTTGGTGCTGGACTGGGAGCTGCCCGGGTACGCGGTGGTGCCGGAGGCCAGGTCGGTGCAGTACCTGCCGAGTACGGACCAGCTCAACGAGAAGCCCCGCCGAGCCTCGGAACGGCGCGCCCTGTACCGGGACCTGCTGGCGCAATGCATGCTGCTGGTGGTGCGCGAGCTGTACGCGGCGGACGAGTTCGATGTTCTGGACTCGGTCGTGGTCAACGGGTTCGTGGACTGCCACGATCCGGTGACCGGTCAGGAGGCGCAGTTCGTACTGGCCACGCTGCCGGCGACGCGATCCGCTTTCGCGAGGCTGCGCCTGGAGCAGGTCAGCGCGGTGGACTGCCTGGTGGAGGGCTTGGGCGGGCAGCTCTCGGCGCGGCCCGACCAGTTGACCGCCGTACGGCCCGGACGCAGGCCGGAGGAGGTCGCCGGAGGGGTTGTCAGCCATGGCGGGCACACGTCCGGCGACGGGGACGAGCCCGACCTGTTCGTGATGGACCCGATCGCCTTCGAGAACCTGGTGGCGGAGCTCTTCCGGGCGATGGGCATGGAAGCGGTGACCACGCAGCGGTCGGGCGACGGCGGCGTGGACATCGAGGCGCTGGACCCGTCCCCGATCACGGGCGGGCGGATCGTGGTGCAGGTCAAGCGCTACCGGAACACCGTGTCGCCCACGGCGGTCCGGGATCTGTACGGCACGGTCCAGGACAAGGGGGCGAACAAGGGGGTGCTGGTCACCACCGCGTCCTTCGGTCCGGGGTCGTACGCCTTTGTCAACGGCAAGCCGCTGGAGTTGGTTCCCGGTGACCAGCTCGTGGAGCTGCTGCACCAGTACGGGCTGCGCGGCCGTCTCGGCGGCGGACCGGCGCGGCGAACGCCCGAGCCGGCCGCCCCCGCGTCGGAGCACAACGTGCTCGGCATGTCCTGGGCCGGTTCGGTCGCCCTCGACGTCTGCGCGCTCGTCTGCACGGGCAGCCGGGTGCTGAGCGAGGAGCACTTCGTCTTCTTCAACAACCCGCGGACGCCCGACGGTTCCGTACGGGCCCGCGCGCATGCCGCACCCGACAAGGCCGCGCTCGAGGTCGCCTTCGAGGCCCTGCCCCGCGAGGCCGACCGGCTGGTCCTGGTGGCCGCCGTCGACCCGGAGGCAGATCCGCACGCCGACCTGGCCGGCTTCACGGACGCCCGGATCCGGCTCCTGGACGCGGCGGGGGCGGAGGCGGGCCAACTGGAGGTTTCCGACGGCCGGGCGGGCGAGACCGCGCTGGTGCTGGGCTCGTTCCGGCGCCGGGCGAACGGGGACTGGGACTTCGTGATCGGCGGCAAGGGCTACCGGGGCGGCCTGGAGGACCTGCTGCGGGAGTACGGGGTCGAGGTGGCCTAGGACCGCCACGGTCTTCGCCCTGGCGCGGGGCGGCTCCGGGAACCGATGCTTCTCATGGATCGCGGAGCCGCCCCGGTTCAGTTGCTCAGAACTTGTCCAGGGCTGCGTCGAGGACGTTCGCCGAGCCGTTCGACTGCTGCGCGTCGAAGCCGGCGACATTCGCGGCGTTGCTGTTGTCCCCGTTGATGCAGATCTGCTGGATCGAGTTCGACTGCGCCTCGTTCGACTGCGTCACGTTCGACTGCGTCACGTTGCCGAAGACGGCGACCGCGACGTTGACCGGGATGATGATGTCGGTGGACTCGTTGCTGGCAGCGGCTGCCTGAGTGCACTCCCTGCCGGCGCCGTCCGTGTCGGAGCCGACGGCGGAGGCAACTCCCGCCCCGGCCATGCCGAGACTCCCGATCATGGCAGCTACAAGAGCGGCCTTACGCAGCTTGCGCATAACGTTCCCTTCCTGTCTTATTGGCGTATTTCGCAATTGCCAGGACGTCACGGTTGCGCACTGTATGGGAGAATAAGTCCCTTTTTCACGGAACACGCCGACCCGCTTGCCACGGCGAACCAGGCCGCCATCAAGCGGCCCTAGTAGGTCTCCGCGGCCTCCGACGACGCCGCGGGCGGCTCGGGCCGCGCGACGTAGCGGAGGACGCCCCACATGCTCTCGGGGCGCGCGTTCCGCGGGGAGTCCTCGCGGCATTGCTCCAGCTCGCGCAGGAGTCCGGGGCCGTCGGTGCCGGAGCCGATCAGGACGAGCCGCGTCAGACGGGCCTCGCCCCGCCCCCAGGGCTGCGGGGCGAAGCGGAGGAAGCGGCCGACCGCGTGGACCTCGTACCGCTCCTCGTACCCGGGCACGCCGAAGTAGACGAAGCCCTTGACCCGGTAGAGCCCGGCCGGCCGGCGGTCGAGGAAGTCGATGAACCGGCGCGGGGAGAGGGCCTGCTCGGAGACGAACTCCGTGCTCTCGTACGCCGCGTGCGCGTGCGCGCAGGGGCCCTGGCCGTGGTCCTCGGCCTCCGCGAGCAGGTCCTCGAAGGAGAGCTGCCCACGGGTCTCCGTCCAGGGGCGTCGGTCGAAGAGCAGTTCCGGGTCGATCCGGCCGTGGTCGGCCCCGACCACGGGGGTGCCAGGAGCGCAGAGCGCGGCGAGCTCCCCCTCGATGCGGGCCCGCTCCGCGGCGTCGACCCGGTCGGTCTTGTTGAGCACCACCAGGTCGGCGACGGCAAGGTGGCGGTCCGTCTCGGGGTGCTTGGCCCTGGTCGAATCGAACTCGGCCGCGTCCACGACCTCGACCATGCCGCCGTAGCGGATGTCCGGGTTCTCGCTGGCCATCAGCATCCGGATCATCTCCTGGGGCTCGGCCAGCCCGCTCGCCTCGATGACGATCACGTCGATCCGGTGGACGGGCGCGGAGAGCTTCTCCAGGTACGCGTCGAGTTCGCTGCCGTCGACGGCGCAGCACAGGCAGCCGCCGCCGAGGGAGACCATGGAGTCCCCGACCTGCCCGGCCACCGACATGGCGTCGATCTCGATCGACCCGAAGTCGTTGACGACGACTCCGATCCGGGTGCCTCCGCGGTTGCCGAGGAGGTGGTTCAGCACGGTGGTCTTGCCGGATCCGAGGAATCCGGCGAGGACGACGACGGGGATGGGCTGCCTGCTGTTCACCCGGTCGATCGTAGCCAGGCCGCGTCAGCCGAGCGGAGGCACCGGCTGGGGCGGGATGGGGCCGGCGTAACGGGCGGCGGGACGGATGATCTTCGAGTCTGCGGCCTGTTCGAGGACGTTCGCGCTCCAGCCGACGACGCGGGCCGCGCAGAAGGTCGGGGTGAACATCTCGCGCGGGAGCCCGCACAGCTCCATGACCACGCCCGCGTAGAACTCGACGTTCGTGTGCAGTTCGCGGCCCGGCTTGAGCTCGGCGAGGATCTCCTCGACCTTGCGCTCGACCTCGACGGCGAAGTCCACGAGGGGACCGCCGAAGCCGCGGGCGATGTCGCGCAGCATGCGGGAGCGGGGGTCCTCGGTGCGGTAGACGGGGTGGCCGAAGCCCATGATCCGGTCGCCCGCGAGGACCCGCTCACGAATCCACGGCCCGATCCGGTCCGCGGTGCCGATGGCGTCCAGGGTGTCCAGGGCCCGGCTCGGGGCGCCGCCGTGCAGGGGGCCGGAGAGGGCGCCGATCGCCCCGGTCAGGCAGGCCGCGACGTCGGCGCCGGTGGAGGCGATCACGCGGGCCGTGAAGGTGGAGGCGTTGAACCCGTGGTCGATGGTGGAGATCAGGTACCGCTCGACCGCGCGGGCCCTGACCGGGTCGGGTTCCTGCCCGGTCAGCATGTAGAGGTAGTTGGCGGCGTAGGGCAGGTCGTCGCGCGGTTCGACCGGCTCCAGGCCGTGGCCCAGCCGGTGCAGGGCGGTCAGCAGGGTCGGTACGGCGGCGCAGGCGGCCAGGGCGTCGGCGGCCCGGCGGCCCGGGTCGAGGTCGTACACCGGGCGGAAGCCGGCGGAGGCGCCGAGCAGCGAGAGTGCCGTGCGCAGTCCGGCGAGGGGGCCGGAGAGGGCCGTGGCCCGGGCGAGGGCCGGCAGAGCGTCCCGCACGTCGGCGGGCAGCCGTCGCAGCGGGGCGATCTCGGCGGCGAAGGCGGCCCGCTCGGCGGTGTCCGCGGGCAGCGCCCCGCGGAACATCAGGTGCCATACGTCCTCGAAGGCACGGCTCTGGGCGAGTTCGACGGCCGAGTACTGGCGGTAGTGGTAGAAGCCCTCCCGCCCCCGGACGTCGCCGAGTTCGGTCTCGGTGACCACGACTCCCGCGAGTCCCCGCGGTACTTCAAGGGTGCTGTCAGTGGTGTTCATGCATCGACCATCGATGATTGATGGAATCCTTGTCAATATTGATTGAATCAACATATGTAGGGTGTCGTGCATGAACGAAGAGCGACGGCTCACCACCCGGCAGGCCGCCGAGCTGCTCGGCGTGAAGCCCTCGACGGTGTACGCCTACGTCAGCCGCGGCCAGCTCACCAGCCGGCGCGATCCGGTGGGCCGCGGAAGCAGTTTCGATGCCCGCGAGGTGGAGGAACTGGCCCGGCGCAACCGGCGCGAGGCGGCGGCCCCCGCCGGGGAGCTCTCCGTACGGACGGCCCTGACGCTCATCGAGCCGGACCGGTACTACTTCCGGGGCGTGGACGCGGTGGCCCTGGCCTCGCGGTACGCCTACGAGGAGGTCGCGGAGTGGCTCTGGACGGGCACGCTCCCGCACGGGGCCCGGTTCACGGCTCCCGCGGAACCCCTCGCCGCGGCCCGGCGGGCGGTGGCGGCCCTCCCGGAGCACAGCGGCCCGGTCGACCGGCTGCGGGTGGCGGTGGCCGCCGCGGCAGTGGCGGACCCGCTGCGCTTCGACCTGTCCGAGGCGGCCGTACTGGGCTCGGCCCGCTGCCTGATCCCCACCCTGGTCGGGGCACTGCCCGAGGCAGGGCCGGGCGGGTGGGCGGGAGACGGGCGGATGGCGCGGCAGCTGTGGGCCCGGCTGACGGCGCGCGAGCCGGACCCGGACGCGCTGGCCGTGCTGGACCTGGCGCTGGGACTGCTGGTCGACCACGATCTGGCCGCCTCCACCCTGGCGGTACGGGTGGCCGCGTCGGCCCGCGCTCATCCGTACGCGGCGGTGTCGGCCGGGCTCGGCGCGCTCGAAGGGCCGTTGCACGGCGCGGCCGGCCGGCTCGCGCACCGGATGCTGGTGGAGGTCCTGGAGCGGGGCGGGGCCGCACCCGTGGTGGCGGAGTACCTGCGGGCGGGGCGCCGGGTGCCGGGGCTCGGGCACCGGCTGTACAAGGGCGAGGACCCGCGCGCGCAGGCGTTGTTCGCCCGGCTGGAGGGTCTGCCGCAGGCCGGGCCGGCGCTGGGCGCCGCGCGGGAGGTCTCCGCGGTGATGGGCCGGCAGGGCGGGCTGCACGCCAACGTGGATCTCGCGCTGGCGGTGCTGACGGTGTCGTGCGGGATGGCGGGCGAGGCCGGGGAGACGGTCTTCGCGGTGGCGCGCACGGCCGGCTGGATCGCGCACGCGCTGGAGGAGTACCAGGAGCGCCCGCTGCGGATGCGCCCGAGCGGGGAGTACCAGGGGCCCCGCCCGCCCCGGCCGGTGCCGTGACCGGCGGACCCCCGTGCGGACGGCGGTCCGGCCGCGGCGTCAGGACCGCAGCCAGACCGCCGTGTCCCGCGGGAGCAGCCCCGCGCCGTCGAGGGCGGAGCTGGCCAGCAGGACGCTCGTACGGGCCGGCAGGGGGACCGGCCGTTCGGACAGGTTGACCAGGCAGACCAGCCCGTCGGGTCGGGTGAAGGCCAGCACCCCGGGCGGTGCGTGCAGCCACTCCAGCGAGCCGCCGCCGAAGCCGACCGCCGCCCGGCGCAACCGGAGCGCCGTGCGGTAGAGGGTGAGCATGGAGTCCGGGTCGCCGTCCTGCCGGTCGGCGGCGTAGGCCGGCCAGTCGGCGGGCTGGGGCAGCCAGGGGTCGTGCCAGGGCTCCGCGGTCCACGGCAGCGGGACCCGGCAGCCGTCCCGGCCGGGATCGCTGCCGCCGGACCGGAAGTGCATCGGGTCCTGGATCCGGCCGAGCGGTATCTCCGCTTCCGGCAGGCCCAGTTCCTCGCCCTGGTACACGTACACGGCGCCCGGCAGGGCCAGGGTCAGCAGGGCGGCGGCGCGCGCCCGCCGGGTGCCCAGTGCCAGGTCGGTCGGGGTCCCGAAGGCCTTGGCGGCGAAGTCGAAGCCGGTGTCGGCGCGCCCGTAGCGGGTGACCGTACGGGTGACGTCGTGGTTGCAGAGCACCCAGGTGGCCGGAGCGCCGACGGGGGCGTGCTCGGCGAGCGTCTCCTCGATGGAGGTGCGCAGCCGCTCCGCGTCCCACGGGCAGCTGAGGAAGGAGAAGTTGAAGGCGGTGTGCAGCTCGTCGGGGCGCAGGTAGCGGGCGAAGCGCTCGGAGTCGGGCAGCCAGACCTCGCCGACGAAGACGGCGTCGTACGCGTCGGCGATGGAGCGCCACGAGCGGTAGACGGCGTGCAGTTCGTCGCGGTCGATGTAGGGGTGGGGCTCGCCCGGCCGGGGTTCCGGGGAGCGTCCGGCCAGGTCGGGCAGGGCGGGGTCCTTCGCGAGCAGGGCCGCGGAGTCGATCCGTACGCCGGCCACGCCCCGCTCGAACCAGAAGCGCAGGACCTCCTCGTGCTCGCGGCGGACGGCGGGGTGGTCCCAGTTGAGGTCGGGCTGCTGAGGGGTGAAGAGGTGCAGGTACCACTCCCCGTCCGGTACGCGCGTCCAGGTGGCGCCGCCGTTGAACTGCGAGGGCCAGTCCCCCGGCGGCAGTTCGCCGTGTTCGCCGCGTCCGGGGCGGAAGTGGAAGAGCTCCCGCTCGGGGCTGCCCGGTCCGGCGGCGAGGGCGGCCTTGAACCAGGCGTGCTGGTCGGACACGTGGTTGGGGACGATGTCGACGATGGTCCGGATGCCCAGCGCGCGGGCCTCGGAGATGAGCTTCTCGGCATCGGCGAGGGTGCCGAAGGCGGGGTCGATGGTGCGGTAGTCGGCGACGTCGTAGCCGCCGTCGGCGAGCGGGGAGAGGTACCAGGGCGTGAACCACAGGGCGTCCACGCCGAGTTCGGCGAGGTAGGGCAGGCGGGCCCGGACGCCCGCGAGGTCCCCGGTGCCGTCCCCGTCGCCGTCGGCGAAGCTGCGTACGTACACCTGGTAGACGGCGGCCGAGCGCCACCAGTCGGAAGCCGGCACGTCGATCCTTTCAGCCCTTGAGGGAGCCTGCCGTCAGGCCGCTCATGATGTTGCGCTGGAAGATCAGGAAGATGATGAGCGTGGGCGCCGAGGCCATCGCGAGCGCGGCGACGAGATGGTTCTCGGGAACTCCCGTGGACAGCGAGTAGATGCCGACGTTGAGCGTCTGGAGCGCAGGGTCGGGGAGGGTGAGCATCGGCCAGAGGAAGTCCTTCCACACGCCGACGATCGCGAAGATCGACACGACGCCGAGGACGGGCCGGGACATCGGCAGGACGACGGAGCGCAGGGTGCGGACCGCGCTCGCCCCGTCGATCGCGGAGGCGTCGAGGATCTCCTGGGGGATGGAGTCGAAGAACCGCTTCAGCAGGAAGATGTTGAAGGCGTTGGTGACGGACGGCAGCCAGATCACCCAGGGCGTGTCGAGCAGGTTCCGCTGGATGAGCGGCATGTCCAGGACGGTGAGGTACTGCGGTACGACGAGGACGGTCGCCGGGATCATCAGGGTCGCCAGCATCATGCCGAGCACGGCCCTGCCGAAGACGGGCCGCAGTTTGGACAGGGAGTAGGCGGCGGCCACGTCGAGGACGAGCTGGAAGGCCAGGGCCCCGAAGGCGTAGTAGAGGGTGTTGAACAGCAGCCGGGCCAGGTCCATGACCTTCCAGGAGGCCGTGTAGTTGGCGGTGTGCAGGGAGTCCGGCACCAGGGTCGGCGGGACCCGGGCGAACTCCTCGGTGCTCTTCAGGCCGTTCGCGGCCATCCAGTAGAGGGGGCCGAGGAAGACGAGGGTGAAGCCGGCCACGACGAGGACGAGGGCGGTCCAGTAGAGGACCTTGCCCCGGGTGCGGCCGAGTCGGGCGGGTGATATCAGCGTGCGCTCTGCCATGGGAGGGGCTCCTTGTCAGCTCTCGTTGTCGCGGCTGAGGCGGACGTACAGGGCGGAGAAGCCCGCGAGCAGGACGAGCAGGCACAGGCCCAGGGCCGCGGCGCCGCCGTACTGGTTGAAGCCGAAGGCGTACTGGTAGATCAGGACCACGACGGTGGTGGTCGAGCCCTCGGGGCCGGCGCCACCGGTCAGCAGGAACGGTTCGGTGAACACCTGCATCGTCGCGATGATCTGCATCAGCAGCATGAGCGAGAGGATCAGCCGGGTCTGCGGGATCGTGACGTGCCAGATCTTGCGCAGGATCCCCGCCCCGTCGAGCTCGGCCGCCTCGTACAGCTCGCCGGGGATGCCCTGGAGGGCCGCGAGGTAGATCAGGGTCGCGCCGCCCATGTTCATCCACGTCGAGGCGATGACGACGGAGAGCATCGCGGTGTCGGTGGATTGCAGCCAGTCTTGCGCCGGAAGGTGCAGGAATTCCAGCGCCCTGTTGAAGAGGCCGTAGCCGGGGTCGTAGAAGTACTTGAAGAGCAGGACCGACGCGACCGGCGGCATCATCACCGGCAGGTAGACGAGCAGGCGCAGATAACCCTGTGCGTGGCGGAACTCGTTGAGCACGAGGGAGACGACGAAGGGGAGCACGAAGCCGAGGAGCAGGGCGAGGCCGGTGAAGAGCAGGGTGTTGCGCCACGCCTGCCAGAAGCTCGGGTCCCCGAAGACGTAGGTGAAGTTGTCCCAGCCGACCCAGCGGGTGGTCCCGCCCTCGGTCTTCTGGAAGGCCAGCAGGAACTCACGGACCATCGGGTACCAGGAGAAGAAGGAGAAGCAGAGGACGGCGCCGATCAGGAAGCCGTGGGCCGTGAGGTTCCGTTTGAGTGCCCGCAGGAACTCCGCTCGGGAGGCCTGGGGCGGGGCGGGGGCCGGCATCGCCGCTCGTCGCTCCTTTGGGGGTCGTCGTCGCCATCGGTACGCGGAAGGGCGCAGCGGACGGCTACCGGTTGGCCAGCACCTGGTTGACCGCCTTCTCGGCGTCGCCGAGGAGCTGTGCGGGGTCGGCGTCCTTGTTGGTGAGGACCCCCGACATCACCTTGTCGAGCACCTTGTAGACCTCCTGCGCCTTGGCCGGCTCGGGCTTTCCGGGCACCGGACTGTCGAGGAAGGACTTGAAGTTGGCGACCGGCATGGTGGCGCTCGCCGCCTTCAGCCCGTCGTCCTCGGCCTTGCTGGCACCGGTGAAGAACGCGGGCTGCGGGAGCCCGACCGGAAGGCCGTCGGCCTTGCTGCGGTCGTACTGGAACTGTCCCCTGCCGACCGCGAGGGTCTTGAAGTTCAGCCAGGCGACGGCTGCCTTGATCTTGTCGGGCGAGCTGCCCTTCTTGATCATGTAGCCGTTGCCGCCGGCCAGGGTGGCGGCGCCGCCGGGGATGGGGCCCATGCCGAAGTTCTCGTAGGCGGCCCCGAGCTGCTGGACCATGTAGGTGATGTCGTCGGGTGCGGCGAGGAACATGCCGAGCTTGTCCGAGGCCATCTGCTTCTGCAGGTCGCCCCATTTGAGCAGCTGGGTCTTGCCCATGCTGTCGTCGTCCCAGCGCATGGCGTGGAGGTTGTCGACGATCTGCCTGCCGGTGGGGTTGTTGAACGCGGCCTTCCCGTCACTGCCGACGATGTCGCCGCCGAGGCCGTACATGGTGGCCGTGTAGTGCCAGCCCCCGGTGTTCTCCACGCTGTACTCGCCGAAGCCGGCGACGCCGTTGCCGAGGGCCGCGATCTTCTTGGCGGCGGCCCGGACCTCCTCCCAGGTGCGCGGCGGGGTGTCGGGGTCGAGGCCCGCCTGCCGGAAGAGCTTGCGGTTGACCAGCAGGCCCATCGTGTAGTTGCTGGTGGGCAGGCCGTAGAGCTTTCCGTCCTGCTTGAGGACGCCCAGGACGTTCTTGTCGATGTCGTCGAGTGCGGGCACCGAGGCGGGGGTGACGTAGGCCGTGATGTCCTCGGCCCCGTCGTTGTCGAGCACCTGCTTGAGGTCGGTGAAGTAGGCGTAGAAGACGTCCGGCTGGGACTTGGCCTTGAGCATCGCGGTGAAGCGCGGGGGTTCGAGGCACTGGCCGGGGGTGGAGCGGCCCTCGATGGTGACGTTCGGGTAGGTCTTGTTGAACGCCGCCACGTCCTCCTTCCACTCCTTGAGCTCGGCCGCCTTCGCGGCGGGCGGCATGCAGTCGATGGTGAGGGTGACCCTGGCCTTCGGGTCGAGCGGGGCGGTGGCGTCGGCCGGCCCGCCGCCGGCCGGGGGCTTCTTGTCGTCGCCGCTGCTGCTCGTGCCGCAGGCCGCGAGGGCGGTGACGGCGAGCGCGGAGACGAGGGCGGCCGCGACGGAGCGGCGGGCGTGGGTTGTCATCGGTGGTCCCCTTCGAGCATCGAACAGGAGGCGTGAGGGCGAGCGCGGCACACTCAACCACCGTCCACAGATGAACGCAATATCTCGCGCAGATTCAGAAAGAGATTGACAGTCACCGGTGGGTCAATGCGTGTGGGACGCAAAAAGGGCTCCGGAACGTCGGTGGATGACGTTCCGGAGCCCTGGGCGCAGTGCGCGAAGGCGGTACGGGGCTACCCGCGCGGCGCTTGCGCGGTGGAGCCGCGCACCACCAGTTCCGGCTCGAAGAGCAGTTCTCCGGGCTGCACGGCGGCCCCCTGGATCTGCGCGGTGAGCAGCTCGACCGCGGCCCGGCCCATCGCCTCGATGGGCTGGCGGACGGTGGTCAGCGGGGGCTCGGTGCAGTTCATGAAGGCCGAGTCGTCATACCCCACGACGGAGACCTCGCGGGGCACCTCCAGCCCCCGGCGGCGGGCGGCCCGTACCGCTCCGAGGGCCAGCGGGTCGCTCGCGCAGATGATGCCGGTGACTCCGCGGTCGAGCAGCCGGGAAGCTGCCGCGTGTCCGCCCTCCAGGGAGAACAGCGCCCGCTCCACGTGGGCTTCGGGCAGCTCGGTGCCGGCCGCGGCGGCCACCGCCTGGGCGGCCACGAGCTTGCGCAGCGAGGGGATGTGGTCCGGCGGGCCGAGCACCAGGCCGATCCGCTCGTGGCCGAGGGAGGCCAGGTGGCGCCAGGCCTGTTCGACGGCGACGGCGTCGTCACAGGCCACGCAGGGGAAACCGAGGTCCTCGATGGAGGCGTTGACGAGCACCACCGGAACCTTGCGCTCCGACAGCAGCCGGTAGTGCTCGTGCGGGGCGTCGGCCTGCGCGAAGAGGCCGCCGGCGAAGACCACGCCGGACACCTGCTGCTGGAGCAGCAGCGTCACGTAGTCGGCTTCCGAGACCCCGCCGGTGGTCTGGGTGCACAGCACCGGGGTCAGCCCCTGCTGGGCCAGCGCACCGCCGATGACCTCGGCGAATGCCGGGAAGATGGGGTTCTGGAGTTCGGGCAGGACCAGGCCGACCAGCCGGGCGCGCTCGCCGCGCAGCTGGGTGGGGCGCTCGTAGCCGAGGACGTCGAGGGCGGTGAGCACGGACTGGCGGGTCGCCTCCGAGACGCCCGGCTTGCCGTTGAGCACCCGGCTGACCGTTGCCTCGCTGACACCCACCTTCTTCGCCACCTGAGCAAGTCGTCGCGTCATGGGCGCAAGAGTAGCGCAAGCACTGCAAGTTCCTTGCAGCTCGAATTACGCCCCGGCGCCCCAGGGGCTGCGCCACCCTTCCGCGATCTGCGCCGCGCGGGCGAAGTGGACGGCGGCTTCCTCCTCGCGGCCCAGCAGCTCGGCCAGTTCACCGAGGGTCCGGGCCACGGGACGGACCGCCACCGTGAACCCCGAGGAGGGCGGCGGGGCGTCCCGGTAGGGCAGCAGGGCCGCGTACAGCTCCTCGGCGCCCTGCCGCTCGCCGAGCATGACCAGCGTCATCGCGCGGAAGGTCGCGAAGACCTTGAAGAGGTAGTCCGTGCGCAGCGGTCCGGCCAGACCGAGGACCTCGCGGGCCTCCTGCTCCTCCCCCGCCGCGGCGAGCGCGACCGCGAGCAGGTCCCCCGCCAGCGGCCCGAACGCCGCGTAGACCCGGCGGGCCCAGGGCAGGGACTCCGCGAGCCGCCCCTGGCTCGCCCGCAGCGTGGCGGTCGCGATCGCCAGATGGCCCTCGGCGTGCGGCGATCCCTGCCGGGCCATCTTCGCCGCCGCCTGCGCGTACAGGCGTTCCGCCTCCTCGACCCGCCCCTCCACGTGGGCCAGTGTCGCGGCCACCCCCTCGCCGACGGCCGACGGACCGGGCATCCGATAGGCCCGGGCGAACTCCGTCCACTGCGCTATGAGCCGATGGGCTCCGGCCACGTCCCCCTCGGCACCCAAAGCGGTGGAGCGGATGAACATCCCGTACCACCGGTGGGCCGGCAGATCGTGCGCGGCGCCGAGCCGTTCCAGTTCGCGCCCCAGCTCGGCCCGTTCGGGCCACTCCCGGTCGGCGTCGAGTTCCTTGGCCAGCGTCGCGAGTGCTCCGGCCCGCAGGACGGGGTCGCCGAGTCCCTCGGCCAGTGCGAGGGCCTCGCGCGCGGCGGCCCGTACGCTCGCCAGCTTCGCATCGGACAGCTCCGCGGCGTAGGCGCCCAGCAGGCGACAGCGTACGGCGGGTTCGAGATCGGTGCGCTCCAGCAGCCGTTCCAGGAGGTCCACGACCGGCCGGTCGACCACCCCGTACGGCCGGGTCTGCCACGGGGTCGGCTCGGTCCATGCCGTGAACGCGCGGATCAGCAGGTCCTCCCGGCCCGCGCCGACGGCCCGGTCGATCGCCGTGCGCCGGGTCTCGCGGGCCGCCATGACCGCACCCGCCCGGACCTGGGCCCGCGCCAGCCGGCCCAGCAGGTCGACGCGTTCGGCGTCCCGGTCGGCGCCGGGGGCCGCCGGGGCCCGTTCGGCGCAGGCCACCGCATCGGCGAGCACACCGGCCGCAGCGTCGTACGCGTAGCGGGCCTCGGCCAGCGCGGCCCCGCGCAGGCAGTAGTCCACGGCCTTGGCGGCGGTCGCCGAGGAGGCCGCGCGCACATGGTGGTGGGCCAGCGCCGAGACGTCGTCCGAGCCGAGCCGCTCCAGGCTCGCCCCGATCCGGCCGTGCATGCGCGCCGCGCGCAGTCCGCTGAGGTCGGCCAGCAGGGTGTCGCGGACCAGGGCGTGCGCGAACCGGATCCGCCCCGGCCCCGGCTCGACCAGCAGCCCGGCGAGCAACCCGGCCTCCAGGGCGCCCAGGACGGCGTCCTCGTCGGCGTCGGCCGAGTCGACGAGGACCTCGACGGACGACTCCCGTCCCGCGACCGCTGCCAGGCGCAGGACGGAGACCACGGCGTCGGGCAGGCGGCCGAGCCGGCGGCGCAGCACGTCCCGTACGCCCTCGGGCACCTCGGAGAGCGCGACGAGCGAACCCTCGCTGCCGAGCAGCCGGGCGCTCTCCCGTACGTAGAACGGGTTTCCGCCGGTGCGTTCGGCGAGCGCGGTCACCGTCTCCGGATCCACCGCGCCGCCGCCCACGGCCCGGACCACCTCGGCCACCGCCTCCTCGGCCAGCCCGCGCAGGGCGATCCGGAGCGGCGAGCGGCGCGCGAGGCCGGCGAGCGTGTCACCGAGCCGTCCCTCCACCTCGTCCGGCCGGTACGCGCAGACGACGAGCAGCGGTGTCCGCGGCGGCAGGTCGGCCGCCCCCGTCAGCAGCGCGAGCGTCTCGGCGTCCGCCCAGTGCAGGTCGTCCAGTACGAGGGCCACGGGCCGCCCGCGCGAGGCGTCGGCCAGCCACTCCCAGACCGCGCGGTGCAACCGGAAGCGGCCGGCGGCGACGTCCTCGCCGGAGGCGGGGGCAGGGGCTGGAGCCGGGGCGCCCTCGGAGAGGAGGGGCGCCAGGAGGGCGGACACCCCGGGCGCGGGCGGGACGGCGGCGGCGACGGTGCGCAGCGCCTCGACCCAGGCCCACGCGGGCGGCGCGCCCTCGGCGCCGGTGGTGCGGCCGAGGGCGACGAGCCAGCCCTCGGCCCGCAGCCGGTCGCCGAGCCGGTGGAGCAGCGCCGACTTGCCGAGCCCGGCCTCGCCGGTGACGAGGGCGACGGCGGGACCGGCCGTGAGCGCCCGGTCCGCGGCCGCTGCCAGCCCGGCCAGCTCCTCCTCGCGGCCGACGAACAGCCCGGCTCCGGCGGAGGGTTCCCCGGCGGGCGGCGCGGGCGGCTGCGGACTCCGGTCGGCGCCGGGCCGGGAGCTCGGCTCCGGACCGCGCCGGGGACTCGACTGCGCCGCCGCCCCCGCGCGCACGGCCCGCCCATCCGTGGCCTCGCGCAGCAGCCGGCCGTCCTGGGCGAGGACCGCCCGCTCCAGCTCGACCAGGGCCGCGCCGGGATCCAGCCCCACCTCGTCGGCCAGCACCTCCCGCGCCCGGCGCAGCGTCGACAGGGCGTCGGCCTGCCGCCCCGCGGCCCACAGCGCGAGGGCGTGCAGCCGCCAGCCCTCCTCCCGCAACGGTTCCTCGCGCGTCAGGACCGCGGCCTCGGAGACGGCCCCGGCGACGTCGGCGGCCCGGAGCCCGGCGGCGATGTCCAGTTCGCGGGCGGCCAGGCGCAGTTCCCCGAGCCGCGTGATCTCCGCGTGGCTCCACGGCTCGTCGGCCGTGTCCGCGTACGCGGGCCCCTGCCAGAGGGCCAGCGCCTCGCGCAGCAGGCCCCGGGCGGTGTGCGGTTCGGCGTCGAACAGCTCGCGGGCCCGGCCGAGCAGCTGCTCGAAGCGCCAGGCGTCGACGGCGTCCTCGGCCAGCCGCAGCGCGTACCCCGGCGGCGTGCTCACCAGCAGCCGCGCGGGGGTGCGCGGGGCCCGGCCCGGTTCCAGGAGCCTGCGCAGGTTGGAGACGTAGGCCTGCAGGGAGGCCACCGCCCGCGCGGGCGCCGCCCCCTGCCACAGCTCCTCGATCATCCGGTCGACGGACACCACCCGGCCGCGTGCCGACACCAGCAGCGCCAGGACGGAACGCTGCCGGTGTCCTCCGAGCGGGAGGGTCTCGCCGTTCCGTTCGGCCGTGAAGGACCCGAGTACGCGTATGTGCACCATGACCGGTCCAACGTAATCGATGGCGATCAACTTCGGTCTCCAGGCGGCCGGATGAGATGGGGGCGCGCCTCTCCAAGTGGGTTCCAAGAGCGTTCCATGAGCCCCCGGCGAGTCTCTTCCCATGAAGACGACGAAGACGCCGCCCGCCGGACGCCCGAACACCCACGAGATGGTGGTCATCCACCGGGGCCTGCGCCGCGAGGCGCGCCTCCTGGTCGAGCTGATCGCCGCGGTGGCCCCCGGCGACACGGCACGGGCCCGGGTCCTGGCGGACCACTTCCGCGACTACCGCCTCGGCCTGCACAACCACCACCACGGCGAGGACGAGCACCTGTGGCCGCCGCTGCTGGCCCGGGTCGACCTCGAAGCCGACCTCGTCCTGCGGATGGAGGCCCAGCACGAACGGGTGGCCGCCACCCTCGCAGCCGCCGAGGAGGCCCTGCCGGCCTGGGAGAACGCGGCCGGGGAGGCGGAGCGGGACACCCTGGTGGCGGTCCTCGCCGAGCACCGGTCGGTCCTGGTGGAGCACCTCGGCGACGAGGAGGAATCGCTTCTCCCGCTGGCCGCACGGCACCTGTCCGCCCACGAGTGGGACGCGTTGGGCGAGCACTTCATGACGGCCACGCCCAAGCCCAAGCTGCTGTTCTTCCTCGGCATGGTCCTCGAGGACGCCGACCGGGCCGAGCGCGCCTCGATGCTCGACGGCCTGCCGCGCGCGGCGCGTCTGCTCTGGCACGCCGTCGGACGCCCCGCCTACCTCCGCAGGGTGCGCACCGTCCGCCAGGGCGCGCACTGACTTCCCCGCCCCTCCCCAGCTCCCTCCCAGCACAGGAGAACTCCCATGTCACTCAAGCACGTCACCACCGCCCTGGCCGCGTTCGGCGCCGCGTTCATCCTCTACATCGGCTTGAGCTACCTGCTCGCGCCGCAGGCCATGGCCCCCGATTTCGGCATCCCGACCTGGCCGCGGAACGACGGCTCCGCGTTCCTCTACGTCAAGGGCGTACGGGACGTCGCGCCCGGCCTGGTCATCCTCGTGCTCCTGCTGACCGGACACCGCCGGGCGCTCGGCTGGGCGATGGCGGCGATCGCGTTCGTCCCGGCCGGCGACATGGTGATCGTCCTGACCAGCGGCGGACCGGCCGGCACCGCGTACGGGGTCCACGGGTTCACCGCGCTGGCCGTGGCCGTCACCGCCGTCCTGCTGCTGCGCGAGCGCCCGGCCGCGCCGGCCGCCGCGCCCGCCCCCTCCCCTTCCGCCGTCCGTACCCGCTGAGAGAGCGAGACCCCCATGTCCCTGATCGTGCCCTCCTTCGACGAATCCGTGATCGTGCGCTCGGCCGAGGCCGAGACGATCGGCGCCGCCCCGACGACCATCCGGCTCCTCGCCGACAGCAGTTCCACCGGCGGCGCCCTGTCCACGCAGCGCGTCAGCCTGCTGGACGGCGCGAACGGCGCCGCGCCCCACCACCACTCCCGGTCCGCCGAGATGTTCTACCTCCTCGACGGCACCGCGCAGCTCCTGTCGGGCGACCAGGTGGTGACCGCCGGACGCGGCGACCTCGTGATCGTGCCGCCGGGAATCGACCACGCCTTCGCGGCCGCGCCCGGCGAGAACGCCGACATCCTCATCGTGATCACACCCGGCATCGAGCGGTTCGAGTACTTCCGCCACCTGGAGCGGATCGCCTACGGCAAGGTGCCGCCCGAGTCCCTGCTGGACGTACAGGAGCTCTACGACACCTACTTCACCCGGAGCGACTCCTGGAACCTGGCGCGGACGTGACCGGGCGGGGCACCCGTGAGGTGCCCCGCCCGGCCGCGGCCCGCCGCCTACGGCAGCTGGTTGATCTTGAACGTCGAGGTCGTGTTCCGCACGTCCACGGCGTTGTCGCCGAGCTTCAGGTTGTGGATGGTGACCTCGCCGACCGCCGGGCCCTGCCCCGCCTCGGGCATCTCGTTCGCCCAGAGGCCGAAGCCGGACTTCGCGTCGAAGGCGTCACCGCTCTTCTTCGCTCCGGTGATGGTGATGTCCTTCAGGACGGTGTCCTTGATGGGGTTGACCGGCTGACCGCCCACGTACTGGGTCTGGAACATGATCCCGCTGTACGTCGGGTCGACGATGTCGACATTGTTGATCCGGATCCCCTGGAACACCTTCGAGGCCGAGAACAGCCAGATCCCGGGGAAGGTCTGCGCCCCCCAGAAATGGCCGCCGGAGCGGACGATCGAGATGTTCTCGAAGGTGGTGGGATCCGTGCCGAATCCGTTCATCGGGTACCCGAAGTCCAGCGAGCTGACGGTGACGCCCGAGTAGACGAGGGTGTCGGCGATGTGGATGTTGCGGAAGGTGTTGTTGAAGCCCCCGTAGACGGCTACGCCCGCCGCGCGCCAGGTCAGGATCGTGGTGAGGTTCTCGTAGACGTTGTTCTTCATGTCCGCGCCGCCCGCGTCGATCGCGGAGAACAGCGCGAAGCTGTCGTCGCCGGTGGCCCGCGCCTCGTTGTTGGTCACGAGGTTGTCCGTACTGCCGTTGGTCATGTTGATGCCGTCGGCGAACATGTCGCGGATCCGCGAGTTCTTGATGGTGATCCGGTCGGTGTTGGCGCCCCAGTAGAGGCACACCATGTGCTCGTTCCAGATGTTGTCGATGGTGATGTCGGAGACGCCTGTGAAGTCGAAGACCTTGCCCGGCCCGTCGATGCGCGAGGTGTAGTTGCCGAAGTAGGCGAAGCCCGAGAAGGACGAGCCCTTCGCGGTGCCCTCCGCGCGCCAGCCGATGTCGGTGTTGTCCTGGGACGCGGGCGCGTGGAAGCGGGTGAACCACGGCCCGGCGCCGACGACCTGCACGGCCTTGCCGTACACCTGGAACTTGCTCGCCGTGTCGTAGTCGCCGGGCGGCAGGTAGACGCCGACGAGCTTGCCGGTGGTGTCCATCCGCACCTTGTCCAGGGCGTTCTGCACGTCCTGGTGGGTGGAGCCCGCGGGCACGGTGTAGGTCGCCGGATCCGGGTTGGGGATGACGGTGGCCTGCTCCAGGCTCACGAAGTCGATCGCGTAGGTGGAGGTGTTGGACGCGTCCTTCTGAAGGCGGATCCTGCTGCCCTGCGGGACGGTCTCGCCGAGCATGATGTTGGCCTCGTCGTAGATGTGCCGCGGGGCGCCGGAGCCGGGCGAGTTGCCCGGGGAGGCCTCGGCCCCGTACAGCCAGGCGTACTTGGAGGTCAGCGGCAGGGTCTTCTTCAGGGTGCCGTTGACGTACACGTTGATGGTGGAGTCGATGCCTCCGCCGCCCGGGGCGTCCGGGATGGAGAAGCGGGTGACCAGGGTGTTCGTGGCGGCCCGGGTGGTGAACTCCACGTACTCGCCGGTCGCGTCGAGGCTGACCGCCTTGCGGCCCGAGGCCTCGCCCGCGATGTCGCCGATGGTGCGGTTGGGCCCGACGACCGTCGCGCCGCCGCCGACGACCCCGTCCTCCGCCTCGTACATGTCGTAGGGCATGTTCGCCCCGCGGCCGACGAAGAAGGGCTTGGTGGAGGTGTTGTTGCCGCGCTTGACCGGCAGTTCGTTGGTGTCGTCGGCCAGGACCACCTTCACGGTGTACTTGCCGTTGACGGCCGGCCAGCTGCCGAGCGCGATCGGTGCCGTGGCGGCGCCGGCCGCGAGCGCCCCGCTGAAGGAGCCCGTCAGGGTACGGACGGTGGCGCCGGCCGCGTCCTGGAGGGTGAGGATGACCCCGTGTGCGCCGGAGGCGGCGGCCACGGTGCCCTGGTTCTTCACGGTGACGGAGAAGTTCACCGGCTGGCCGGCCGAGGGCGCGCCGGGCGACCAGCTCACGGCGGAGGCGACCAGGTCCGAGCTGTCGACGGGGCGGACCACCAGCGGGGAGCCGGTGTAGGTGTTGTTGGTGTCGTTCTGCTCGATGACCGTGTTCGCCTCGTCGACGACCGCGCTCAGCGGATAGGTGCCCGCGTCGCGCGGGCCGATCCCGGCGGTGACGGTGGCCGTGGCACCGGCGGCGAGGGCGGGCACGGCGGCCGTACCGACCTTGGTGCCGCCCAGCCGGAAGGCGACGGCGGTCGCGGTGGCCGGCGCGGTTCCGCTGTTCTTGACGGTGGCGGAGAGGGTGACGGGGTCGGACTCGACCGGACCGGCCGGGGCGGCGCCGAGGGCGGTGACCTCCAGGTCGGGGTTGGGCGCCGGGACGCCGATGACCTGGAACTCCGCGATCTGGCCGTTGGAGGCGCCCGTGTTGGCGGTGAAGCGCAGCTGGACGTCCGCGACGCGGGCGGTCAGCGGGATGGTGACGGTGTTGCCCGAGCCGGGGTCGAAGACGTAGTCCTTCGCGGCGACGAGCCCGGTGACCCCCGCGGCGCTCTGCTCGCGGCCGAGGACCTGGATGGTCTGCGTACGCGCGCCCCAGCTGCTGTCCGGGTTGAGCTTGAGGACGAGGCGGTCGAGGTCGGCGTTGGCTCCGAGTGCGATGGTCAGGGTGCTCGGGTAGGCGCCCGCCGCGCCCTCCCAGTAGGTGGCGGTGTCGTTGTCGTCGGCGTTCTCCGCCACGAAGGTGTGGATCACTGAGGAGCCGGTGATCGGCTTGCCCACGGCCAGGTTGGAGCCGCCGCCTCCGGTGCCGTTGCGGATCACGGAATTGCTGTCGCCCGAGCGGTTGCCCGCCGCGTCCTTGGCGCGGACGAAGTAGCTGACGGTGGCGCTCGCCGGCTGGGTGTCGGTGTAGGTGGTGGCGCTGCCCGCGACCATGGTGCGCAGCACGTTGTTCGCGTAGACCTCGTAGCCGGTGACGGCCACGTCGTCGGTGGAGGCCTGCCAGGTCAGGGTGATCCGGTCGGCGGCGGGCTGGCTGAGGGTCAGGGAGCCCGGCGCGGTGGGAGCCTGGGTGTCCCCGGTGTCGCCGGCGCGGGTCACGCTGTTGCTGTTGGGCGACTGGTTGCCGGCCGCGTCCTTGGCGCGGACGTGGTAGGTGACGTTCGCACTGGTGGGCTGGGTGTCGGTGTAGGTGGTCACGTCGCCGGCCACGCTGGTGCGCAGCCGGTCGTTCGCGTAGACGTCGTAGCCGGTGACGGCCACGTTGTCGGTGGCCGCCTGCCACGTGAGCTTGATGCTGCCCGTGGCGGGCTCGGTGTACGCGAGCGCGGTCGGGGCGGTGGGTGCCTGGGTGTCGCCGGTCTGCGGGCCGTAGATCTCCAGCTCGGAGAGCTGGCCCCCTGGCTGCACGGTGTTGAGGGAGATCAGGACGCGGACGTAGCGGGTGGTGGCGGCGTCGAAGGCGATGGTCACCGCGTTGCCGCCGGCCGCGTCGAAGTCGTAGGCCTGGGAGGCCGTGAGGTCGGTGAAGTCCGAGCCGTTGGCGCTGCCCTGGAGCTTCAGGGTCTGGGTACGGGCGCCCCAGTTCCCGGGCAGGCGCAGGACCACCCGGTCCACGCGGACGGAGGCGCCGAGATCGGCCTGTATCCACTGGGGCATGGCGTTGTTCACGCTCTCCCAGTAGCTGGCGGTGTTGCCGTCGTTGGCGTTGGCCGGGAGGTAGACCTGCGTGCTGCTGCTCGCGGACAGGGTCTTGCCGAGCGCGAGGTTCGCCGAGGACTCGCCGGCGGCGCGGACCTCCAGCTCGGAGAGCTGGGCGGCCGGCCAGCCCGTGTTGGCGGTGATCTCGATCCGGACGTAACGGGTCTGCGTGGCGGGGAAGGAGATCGTCACCGCGTTGCCGCTGCCCTGGCCGAAGGTGTGTGCGGCCGAGCTCACGAGGGTGCTGAAGCCGGTGCCGTCGGCGCTGCCCTGTACGGACAGGGTCTGGCTGCGGCTCTCCCAGGCGGCGGGCAGCCTGAGCACGACCTGGTCGACCCGGGTGACGGCCCCGAGATCGGTCTGCACCCATTGCGGGAAGGTGCTGCCGGCGCTCTCCCAGTACGTGGACCGGTCGCCGTCGGTGATGTTGGCGGCCGCGTAGGAGCCGTTGGTACTGCTGGCGGTCGCGGGCCGGCCGGCGGCGGTGCTCGGGCCGCCGGCGGCCACGGCGGTCAGCGCCGGCAGACCCGTCATCAGCAGGGCGGTGCCGATGAGGGCGGCCAGGAGCCGCCATCTCCAGTTGAGCCTTCTCATATGTCCTCGTCCCTCGGCATGAGTTTTCTGAACCAGGTGAGATAGGAATTTGCATTGTTCGGTGCGAGAGTTGCAGAGCCTTGCTCAATCGTCCACCGCTCTGACCGCACTTTTATCCCGTCGCCGCTTGCGCAAGCTGGGCGCACATCACGCAAGGAATTTGCGTGCATGAGGGAAATGCCGATCAGGCCGGCGCCGACCTACCGTTGCTGCTCATGCGGTTCCTCCTCATGAGCGCTCGGCGCCTCGGGCTGCCCAGACGGGCCGTCTCCCAGATCCTGCTGACCCAGCTGGCCATCGCCGGCGGGGTGGTCGCGCTGGCCACCGGGCTGTTCCTGGCCCCGCTGAGCGCGCAGCTCGACGACCAGGCCATGCGGCGTGCCCTGGCCATCGCCCAGAGCGCCGCGGCCGACCCCTCGCTGGCCGCCGATCTGCTCGACTCCGGGGCCTCGCCGGACAGCCCCGTGCAGTCCTCGGCCGAGCGGATCCGCCGGGCCACCGGAGCCGAGTACGTCGTCGTCATCGACCTCGACGGGATCCGCCGCTCACACCCCAGCCCCGGCCGGATCGGGTTGCCGGTCTCCACCGACCCGGGCGACGCCCTGTCGGGCCGCGAGGTCATGGAGATCGACGAGGGCACCCTGGGCCGCTCGGCCCGCGGCAAGGTCCCGCTCCTGGCGGCCGACGGCGAGATCGTCGGAGCCGTCTCGGTCGGCATCGCCTACGACAGCGTCCGCGACCGGCTGCTGGGCGCCATCCCCGGCCTGCTCGCCTACGCCGGCGGCGCCCTGGCCGTCGGCGCCCTCGCCGCCTACCTGGTGTCCCGCAGGATCCAGCGGCAGACCCGGGACCTGGCCTTCTCGGACATCGCCGGCCTGCTGACCGAGCGTGAGGCGATGCTGCACTCCATCCGCGAGGGCGTGATCGCGCTCGACCGGGCGGGCCGGGTGCGGCTCGTCAACGACGAGGCCGCCCGGCTGCTGGGTCTCACACCGGATGCGGCAGGCCCCTCCGGCGGCCTGGCCGGACGCCCCCTGGAGGACGTGGTCGGCGCCGGGCGCACCGCGGACGTCCTCGCGGGCCGGGTCACCGGCCGCGACCTCGTCACCGTCCAGGGCCCGCGGGTCCTGGTCGCCAACCGGATGCCCACCGAGGACGGCGGCGCCGTGGCCACCCTGCGCGACCGTACCGAGCTGGAGCAGCTCGGCCGGGAGCTCGACTCCACGCGCGGCCTGATCGACGCCCTGCGCGCCCAGGACCACGAGCACGCCAACCGCCTCCACACCCTCCTCGGCCTGCTGGAGCTGGGCCTGCACGAGGAGGCGGTGGAGTTCGTGACGGAGGTGGTCGGGGTGCACCGCACCACCGCCGAGCAGGTCACGGAGAAGGTCCACGACCCGCTGCTGGCAGCCCTGCTCGTGGGCAAGGCGACCGTCGCCGCGGAGCGCGGCGTCCCCCTGCGGCTGGCGGAGACCACCCTCCTCCCGGACCGCCTCGTCGACCCGGGCGACCTGGTCACGATCGTCGGCAACCTGGTCGACAACGCCCTGGATGCCGCCGTCGGCTCGGCGGCGCCCCTGGTGGAGGTGGAGCTGCGCGCCGAAGGCCGGACCGCCGTGCTCCGCGTGCGCGACAGCGGCCCCGGCGTGCCCCTCGCGCACCGCGAGGAGATCTTCACGGAGGGCTGGTCGACCAAGCAGGCCAGGGCCCACCGCGAGCGCGGGCTGGGGCTCGCCCTCGTACGCCGCCTCGCGGAGCGGCACGGCGGCAGCGCCCGGGCCGGCAAGGCAGCGGACGGAGGGGCGGAGTTCTCCGTCGTACTCCCGGAGGCCCTGCGATGAACGAGACCCCGATGCGCGTATTGGTCGTCGACGACGACGTGCGCGTTGCCCGGATCAACGCGGCGTACGTGGCGAAGGTTCCCGGTTTCCGCGTGGTCGCGCAGGCCCATTCCGCGGCCGAGGCCCTCGCCTTCCTCACCGCGCACCCGGTGGACCTGATCCTCCTCGACCACTACCTCCCGGACGAGAACGGCCTCGACCTGGTGCGCCGCCTGCGCCAACTCGGCCACCACACCGACGTGATCATGGTCACCGCCGCCCGCGACCTGGCGACCGTCCAGGCCGCCATGCGCCTCGGCGCCCTCCAGTACCTGGTCAAGCCCTTCACCTTCGCGGGCCTGCGCTCGAAGCTGGGGGCGTACGGCACGCTGCGCCGCACGCTCGACACCGGGGGCGAGGCCGAACAGGCCGAGGTGGACCGGATCTTCGGCGCCCTCGCCGCCGCCGGATCCCCGAACGACCTCCCCAAGGGCCACTCCCCCACCACCGCGGAACTGGTCCGAAGTGTCCTGCGCTCCGCCGGAGGCCCGCTGTCGACCCAGCAGATCGCCGACCGCGCCGGCATCAGCCGCCAGACCGCCCAGCGCTACCTGAAGCTCCTCGAACGCTCGGGCCGCGTCAGCCTGGCCCTCCGCTACGGCGAGACGGGCCGCCCCGAGCACCGCTACACCTGGGTGCCCTCCGAAGGCCCGTGACGGCTCACACCGCCCCGGCGCCCGTCAGCGAGCGGACCTCCGTCTCGGCGTGCTTGCGCTCGTCCGCCTCCTCGGCCGAGGTGACGGTGCCCAGCCAGCCCGCCAGGAAGCCCAGCGGGACGGAGACGATCCCCGGGTTCTGCAGCGGGAAGTACTGGAAGTCCACCCCGGGGAAGAGCGATTCCGGGCTCCCCGAGACCACGGGCGAGAGCACGACCAGCAGGACCGACGGGATCAGGCCTCCGTACACCGCCCAGACGGCGCCCCGCGTGGTGAACCCGCGCCAGAAGAGCGAGTACAGCAGCACCGGCAGGTTCGCCGAGGCCGCCACCGCGAAGGCCAGTCCCACCAGGAACGCCACGTTCAGGTTCTGCGCGAGCAGCCCGAGGCCGATCGCGACCGCCCCGATCCCCACGGCCGCGGTCCGCGCCACGGAGACCTCGCTGCGCTGCCGGGCGTGCCTGCGCTTGAGGGAGGCGTACAGGTCGTGCGCGACCGAGGCCGAGGAGGCCAGGGTGATCCCGGCGACCACGGCGAGGATCGTCGCGAAGGCGATGGCGGCCACGAAGGCGAACAGCACCGCGCCCCCGGTGGTCTCGGCGCCCCCGCCGAGGAACGCGGCGAGCAGCGGCACCGCCGTGTTCCCGGAGGCGTTGGAGGCCCGCACCTCGTCCGGGCCGAGCAGGGCCGCCGCCCCGAAGCCGAGCACGATGGTCATCAGGTAGAAGCCGCCGATCAGTGCGATCGCCCAGACCACCGACCGGCGCGCGGCCCGTGCGGTGGGCACCGTGTAGAAGCGCGACAGGATGTGCGGCAGCCCGGCAGTCCCGAGGACCAGCGCGAGGCCGAGGCTCATGAAGTCGACGCGGGCGGTCCAGTCGCCGCCGTACCTGAGGCCGGGGCTGAGGAACCGGAGCCCGTGGCCGCTGCGGTCCGCGGCGCTGGTGAGCAGCTGGCCGACGTTCCCGTGGAAGCGCAGCAGCACCAGCACGGTCAGGGTGATCGCCCCGCCCATCAGCAGCACCGCCTTGACGATCTGGATCCAGGTGGTGGCCCGCATCCCGCCGAAGGACACGTAGACCACCATCAGCGCGCCCACGCCGATCACGGTGAGCGTCCGCGCCACGGTGCCGGAGCTCCCGAGCAGCAGGCCGACCAGACTGCCCGCCCCGACCATCTGCGCGACGAGGTAGAGCACGGAGACGACGACCGAGGACGTGCCGGCGGCGATCCGCACCGGCCGCTCGCTCATCCGGGCGGCCACCACGTCGGCCAGGGTGAAGCGCCCGCAGTTGCGGACCAGTTCGGCGACGAGGAACAGCACCACGAGCCAGGCGACGAGGAACCCCACCGAGTACAGCATGCCGTCGTAGCCGAAGAGGGCGATCAGCCCGGAGATGCCGAGGAAGGAGGCGGCGGACATGTAGTCGCCCGCGATGGCGAAACCGTTCTCCAGAGGGGAGAACAGCCGCCCGCCGGCGTAGAACTCCTCCGCCGAGCCGTGCCGGTTGCGGCTGACCCAGGTGGTGATGCCGAGGGTCACGGCGATGAAGAGGCTGAACAGGATCAGCGCGAGGGTCTGGTGCTCGGTGGTCACCGGCCGCTCCCCCTCGCCCGGTTGCGCTCCTGGCCGCGCTCCTGCTCGAAGACGGTCCAGCGCAGGTCGAGCGCGGCACGGTCCCGGCGCAGTCGCGCGTGCCGGGCGTACGCCCACGTCAGCAGGAAGGTGCTGAGGAACTGGCCGAGCCCCGCCAGCATGGCCACGTTGACGGCGCCGGCCACGGGCCGGGCCATGAAGCCGGGTGCGGCGGTGGCGGCGACCACGTAGGCGACGTACCAGAGGAAGAAACCGGCGGTCGCGGGAACGACGAACCCGCGGTAGCGGCTGCGGACCTCCTGGAAGGCGGCGCTGCGCTGCACCTCGAGGTAGATCTCGGACGCGCCGGGCGCGGGGCGGCCGTCGGGCGCCGGGGGCGGGGACGCTTCGCCGCCCTCGCCCCAGCCGACGGCCAGCGCGTCGTACCAGGGGTCGTCCAGCCGGATCGTTCCGGCATCACGACCTTCGTGCTTGTCCACCGAACTCTCCTTGTCCGCTGCCGCATTGGCCGCGTGCCCACAAGGATGTGCGGATTGGACCCTTTCCGGACTGGTGTCCCGGAACTGTTCACCCCTTCAGGTGATGGAGTGAGCAGCCCGGGTGTGCCGGTCGCGGGGTCAGGCGTCGATGCGCGAGCGGTCCAGGGTGGCCGCGGAGCTCGTGATGAACTCCTTGCGCGGGGCGACCTCGTTGCCCATGAGGAGGTCGAAGACCTGCTCGGCGGAGTCCAGGTCGCCGATGTTGATCCGGCGCAGGGTGCGGTGGCGTGGGTCCATGGTGGTCTCCGCCAGCTGGTCGGCGTCCATCTCGCCGAGGCCCTTGTAGCGCTGGATCGAATCCTTGTACCGGATGTTCTTGCGCTGGTACTCCAGGAGGGTCTGGCGCAGTTCGTTGTCCGAGTACGTGTAGACGTACTTGTCCTGGCCCTTCTTCGGCTGGACCAGCTCGATCCGGTGCAGCGGCGGAACGGCCGCGAAGACCCGGCCCGCCTCGACCATCGGCCGCATGTACCGCTGGAAGAGCGTGAGCAGCAGGCAGCGGATGTGCGCGCCGTCGACGTCGGCGTCGACGAGCAGGACGATCTTGCCGTACCGGGCGGCGTCGAGGTCGAAGGTGCGGCCCGAGCCGGCTCCTATGACCTGGATGATCGCCCCGCACTCGGCGTTCTTGAGCATGTCCGAGACGGACGACTTCTGGACGTTGAGGATCTTGCCGCGGATGGGCAGCAGTGCCTGGAATTCGGAGTTCCGGGCGAGCTTCGCCGTACCGAGGGCCGAGTCGCCCTCGACGATGAAGAGCTCGCTGCGCTCCACGTCGTCACTGCGGCAGTCGGCCAGCTTCGCGGGCAGCGAGGAGGTCTCCAGCGCGGTCTTGCGGCGCTGCGCCTCCTTGTGCTGGCGGGCCGCGATGCGCGTCCGGGCGGCCGCGACGATCTTCTCCATCACGGCGCGGGCCTGCTGCTTGTCGTCGCGCTTGGTGGAGGTGAGGAAGGCCTTGAGCTCCTTGGCCACCACGGCGGCGACGATCCGGGTGGCGGCCGAGGTGCCGAGCACCTCCTTGGTCTGGCCCTCGAACTGCGGCTCGGCGAGGCGGACGGTGACGACGGCCGTCAGGCCCTCCATCGCGTCGTCCTTGACCACGTCGTCCTCGGCGACGCGCAGCAGCTTCGCGGAGCGCAGGACCTCGTTGACGGTCTTGGCGACCGACCGCTCGAAGCCGGAGACGTGGGTGCCGCCCTTGGGGGTGGCGATGATGTTCACGAAGGACTTGACGTTGGTCTCGTAGCCCGTGCCCCAGCGCAGGGCGATGTCCACGCCGAGCTCGCGGGTGACCTCGGTGGGGGTCATGTGGCCGCGGTCGTCGAGGACCGGGACGGTCTCCTTGAAGGTGCCCGCGCCGGTCAGGCGCAGCACGTCGCAGACGGCCTTGTCCTGGGCGAGGTAGTCGCAGAACTCGCTGATGCCCCCGTCGAAGCGGAAGGTCTCCTCGGTCTTGCCGGCCCCGTCGATGCCGCGTTCGTCGCGGACGACGAGGGTCAGGCCGGGGACGAGGAAGGCGGTCTGGCGGGCGCGCTGGTAGAGCGTCTCCAGGCTGAGCCGCGCGTCCTTGAGGAAGATCTGGCGGTCGGCCCAGTAGCGGACGCGGGTGCCCGTCCTGCCCTTGGGGACGCGCTTGACCTTGCGCAGGCCGTTGGCGGGGTCGAAGGGGCTGTCGGGGCCCTGCTCGGTGAACATCCCGGGGACGCCGCGGCGGAAGCTGATGGCGTGGGTGGAGCTGCCCCGGTCGACCTCGACGTCCAGGCGGGCGGAGAGCGCGTTGACCACGGAGGCGCCGACGCCGTGCAGGCCGCCGGAGGCCGCGTACGAGCCGCCGCCGAACTTTCCGCCGGCGTGCAGCTTGGTCATGACGACCTCGACGCCGGACAGGCCGGTCTTGGGCTCGACGTCCACGGGAATGCCGCGGCCGTTGTCCCGGACCTCGACGGAGGCGTCCTCGTGGAGGATCACCTCGATGTGGTCGCAGTAGCCGCCCAGGGCCTCGTCGACGGAATTGTCGATGATCTCCCAGAGGCAGTGCATGAGGCCCCGGCTGTCGGTGGAGCCGATATACATGCCGGGGCGCTTGCGGACGGCCTCCAGCCCTTCGAGGACGAGCAGGTGCCGCGCGGTGTAGTTGGAACCGTCCCGGTCTGCTCCGGACAGCAGCGCGCTGGAAGGCACGGACGTGTCGGCGGTCACGCAGTTCGCTCCTCGCTGAATTTCTTTTCTGGCCCGGTCGGGCGCAGGGGTGGCTCGGTTGCCGGTCGAAGGGTACCGAGGCCAGGTAGAGCCGATGCAACGCCACCCTCGCGCGTTCCTCAGCCTAGTCCAGATCCGTACGGATGTTCGATCCCCCGTGCGGGTGACGGAAACATCACGTTCCCTTCCAGGCATGAACCATTTAGGGTTCGGGCACGTCCTCATGAACAACCTGGCACTCACGCCGGGGAGGATGGAACTGCAACAAGCGAACGACTGACAACGCGAAACCGTAAAGCAACGCAATACGGCTCCTTCGCCGCCAACCGGCAGCAGCCGGCCAGCTTCGGAAGGAAGTTTCGAGGAAAAGCCGCGAGCGGGAACGTTTTCGGCCTGGTTGGATGTTGACCCTGGTACGACAGCTCGTCGAGCTAGAGAAGAGGCGACGTGACTACTGTTCTGACACCCGCGACCCCGCTGACGGCCGCTGACCGATGCGACCGTTGCGGCGCCCAGGCATATCTGCGCGTCGTCCTGCTGAGCGGCGGTGAACTGCTCTTCTGCGCCCACCACGGTCGCAAGTTCGAGCCGGAACTCAAGAAGATCGCCGCGGAAATACAGGATGAGACCGAGCGGCTTACGTCCGCTCCGGCTGCCAATGCCGCCGAACCCGAGGACCGCTGACACAGGCCTGCACCTCGCATCCGACGAGCCAGGACCGGCCAGGCCGGTCGACGGGCGGCACCCCTGAGACCCAGGGGTGCCGCCCGTCCTCATGTCCGCGACCGGCTCGGTCACCAGTCCGTACGATGCCCCCATACGGGCCCTGCGCCCGGTCCGGAGCCCCTGCGGGCGCCCGGCGGGGTGCCCTGGTCCCCGGCGGGCTGCGCGCCCGTCTCCGGGGCCGTCACGAAGCCGGCGAGCGGCGCGACACGCGTGTACACCCCCGGGCTGTCGGCCCGCCCGCAGCCCCGGCCCCACGACACGAGCCCGATGAGCCTCCCCTGCGCCACGAGCGGCCCCCCGCTGTCGCCCTGGCAGGCGTCCCTGCCGCCCCCGTCGTCCCCCGCGCACACCATCGACTCGGCCCGGTACTGCCCGTCCGCGTCCCCCGGGTAGGCACGCCCGCACACCTCGTCGGCCAGTACGGTCACCCGCGCGGCCCGCAGCGCGTACGCGTAGTCACCAAAGCCGCTGGTGTCGCCCCAGCCGTATACGGCCGCCTCGGTCCCGGGGGCGTAGGCCGGGTGCCCAGCCCCGGCCATGGGGAGGACGTAGTGGGCGGGCACGGATTCGGCGAGGTCCAGGACGGCGAGGTCCCCGGAGTTGCTCCGCGGGTCGTAGTCCGGGTTCACCCGGGCGCCGCGCACCGCGATCTCGCGGCCGTCGCTCCCCCGCAGCTCCGTACGGCCCGTGATCACGCGGAAGTCGGACACCGACTCGACCGGGCCGCCCAGCACCTCGCGCCCCAGGCAGTGGGCCGCGGTCAGCACCCGGGTCGGGGACACGATGACGCCCCCGCAGAACTGGCCGCCCCGCGTACCCCCGAACCGGTCACGGCTGGCGAGGGCCACGACCCACGGGCTGTCGGCCGCCTTGACCGGCTTCCCGCCGATCACCACGCTGTCCGCGGCCGCCTGCGGCGTCTGAGCCAGGGGCGCCGCGGCCGCTCCCGCCGCCAGGGTCAGCGCTCCCGCCAGAGCGCGGGCAATGGGACGACGCATGAGGCCTCCTGACTCCGAGTGTGCATGACTCCACCCAGAGTGGGATGCCCGGGGGCCGTGCGCACCCGCGCGGCCACCCGCCGTCGCCCCCGTACCCGTCAGTCCAGGTAGTCGCGCAGCACCTGGGAGCGGGAGGGGTGACGCAGCTTCGACATCGTCTTCGACTCGATCTGGCGGATCCGCTCGCGGGTGACGCCGTAGACCTTGCCGATCTCGTCGAGGGTCTTGGGCTGGCCGTCGGTGAGGCCGAAGCGCATGGAGACCACGCCGGCCTCGCGCTCGCTCAGGGTGTCGAGCACCGAGTGCAGCTGCTCCTGGAGGAGCGTGAAGCTCACGGCGTCGGCCGGGACGACGGCCTCGGAGTCCTCGATGAGGTCGCCGAACTCGCTGTCGCCGTCCTCGCCGAGCGGCGTGTGCAGGGAGATCGGCTCGCGGCCGTACTTCTGGACCTCGATGACCTTCTCCGGGGTCATGTCGAGTTCCTTGGCCAGCTCCTCCGGGGTGGGCTCGCGGCCCAGGTCCTGGAGCATCTGGCGCTGCACGCGGGCGAGCTTGTTGATGACCTCGACCATGTGCACCGGGATGCGGATGGTGCGGGCCTGGTCGGCCATGGCGCGGGTGATCGCCTGCCGGATCCACCACGTCGCGTACGTGGAGAACTTGTAGCCCTTGGTGTAGTCGAACTTCTCGACCGCGCGGATCAGGCCCAGGTTCCCCTCCTGGATCAGGTCCAGGAAGAGCATGCCGCGGCCGGTGTAGCGCTTGGCGAGGGAGACCACGAGGCGGAGGTTGGCCTCCAGCAGGTGGTTCTTCGCGCGGCGGCCGTCCTCGGCGATGATCTCCAGCTCGCGCTTGAGCTTGGGCGCCAGCTTGTCGGAGTTCGCCAGCTTGTCCTCGGCGAAGAGGCCCGCCTCGATCCGCTTGGCGAGCTCGACCTCCTGCTCGGCGTTGAGGAGCGGGACCTTGCCGATCTGCTTGAGGTAGTCCTTGACGGGGTCGGCGGTGGCGCCGGCCACGACGACCTGCTGGGCGGGGGCGTCGTCCTCGTCGTCCGAGATGACGAAGCCCTTGTTCTCCCCGCCTTCCTCTTCCTCGTCGGCCTCGGCCTTGGCCGCGTCGGGACCCTCGTCCGGGGTCTCCTCGTCACCGGCCTCGTCGGCGTCCTTCTTGGCGGCGGTCTTCTTCGCCGCCGTCTTCTTGGCGGCGGCCTTCTTCGCGGGTGCGGCCTTCTTGGCCGCCGTCTTCTTCGCCGCCGTCTTCTTCGCCGGGGGCTCGGCTCCGAGCTCCTCCACGAGAGCGTCCGAGGTCTCCGGGTCCGCCGTCTCGGCCGCCGGTGCCGCGGCGGCGACGGGCTGCGCCGCCGTCGCCTTCGCCGCTGTCTTCTTGACGGGCTCGGTGGCCGTCCGCTTGGCCGGGCTCTTCGCTGCGACGCTCTTGCGGGTGGTGCGCTTGGGCGACTCCGCGGCACTGACCATCAGCGTCACACCCTCTTCCTCGAGGATCTGGTTGAGGCTGCGCAGAACATTCTTCCACTGGGTCGCAGGAATCTGGTCAGCCTCGAAGGCCCGACGCACGTCATCGCCGGCGATCTGCCCCTCGGCCTTGCCCCGCTCGATGAGCGCCATCACAGACTCGGAATCGGCGATCTCCGGCGGGAGCGTACGGGATGTGCTGGCCGACACGAACAACCTCTCGGAACGATGGGAACGGCTTCCGACCCCGGGCCTCGTGGTGCTGGACCGGAGCCGACGACCACCGACTGGGGATGGGCCGGGGGCGCGGGCAGGGGCCGGGGAGCTGCACAGCACCCGCAAGGGCTGCTGTATTCCCTCCGTCGGCCATCACCTCTTAAGTCATCGCGCGACCTCGCAGAGCGTTACGCCCAATCTTCGTGGCCCGAGTCACACCCCGTATGCGGGAATGCCGGTCATAGGCCTATACGCGCCGGTACGGCGGCACCGACACGCCGGGAACCGGCCCCCGCACGCCGGTGTCGCCGGGCCCGACCCGGGCCCGGCGACATGTCGTGACACCTCTGCTTCCCCGCGCGTCCGCCCGTCAGTGCTCGCGCGGGGCGGGCACCACGCGCTCGACCTCCGGATGCACCGTCAGGAGCTGGCGCATGGCGCTCTCGGCTCCGGCCGCGTCACCGGCGGCGAGGGCCTCGACCATGCGCGCGTGGTGGGCGACGCAGGCCTCGCTCGGGCGGTCGCAGGCTGTGACCGGGCTGCCGGAGACCTGGAGGGCGGCGGAGACGATGCCGGAGAGGTGCTCCAGCATGCGGTTGCCGGCGACCTGGATGAGGAGGGCGTGGAACTCGTTGTCGGCACGCGCGAAGGTGATCGAGTCACCCTGGCCGAGGGCGTGGCCCATGATCTCGACCATGTCGGCGAGACGCTGCTGGATGTCCGGGCGGCCGTGGCCGGCGGCGAGGCGGGCGGCGAGCGGTTCGATGGTCCAGCGGAGCTCGCCCAGCTCGCGGCGCTGGTCGTCGCGCTGGGGGCCAAAGGCCCGCCACTCGATGATGTCGGGGTCGAGCAGGTTCCAGTCGGCGACGGGCCGGACCCGGGTGCCGACGTTCGGGCGGGCGCTGACGAGGCCCTTGGCCTCCAGCACCCGCAGGGACTCGCGGACGACGGTGCGGGAGACCTCGAAGCGCTGGCCGATCTCCTCGGGGACCAGCGGACGGTCCGCTCCGAGGTCACCCGAAACGATCATCTGGCCGAGCTGCTGGACGAGTTGGCCGTGCAGTCCGCGGCCGCGGCTGCCGGCGGCGCGACGGCCGACCCGGCTCAACTCGACGTCGGCTCCGTCCCAGTGGGGCGCTCCGACGCGGTCGGACCCGGGGGCCTCCGCGTAGGGGTAGCGGTCGAGTTCGCCCGGGCCGGCGAGGCCGGAGTCGGCATGGCGGGCGGCGGTCATCATGGTGTGCGCAAGGGTACTCACGAATCCTTTGTCGGCCGTGCTTCGGCGACCCTTGAGGTCTTTGGTGAAAAGCACACGAAAGGGTGATCAGTGCCACCTACGCAATTGACGACTTATCGTAAAGAACCGGGCCTTTTACGGGGAGTTGCGGTCCGCTTCACGCGAGGTGGACCGCAACGGTCGTCTCCTGCACTACTCCGGCATCGGAACGATCACCAACGGACCCGGCTGCGCAGTCCGGTGAACCCATAGGCGCACAACAGGACCATCAACGACAACACGAGTGCCGTTCCGACGGGTTGGGCCATCACCCGCAAGGCCCCCAGGACCAGCCGGTCCGCCTCCGGGGGCCACTGGACCCAGCTCAGGCCGCGCAGTCGGGGGGCGAGCCCGGTCACCGGGTACGCGGACGGACCCTCCAGCACCTTGCGCACCAGCGGAACCACCATCACCGGCACGGCCAGCACGGCGGCCAGGCCCGCGGTGGCGGAGCGGAAGACACCGGACGCCAGGACACCGGCCCAGGCGGAGCCGATGAGCAGCCCGGCCCAACTCGCGCCCGGGGAGAGCCACTCCGCCGGGGTGCGCAGCGGGCCGCTGTCGAAGACGACGGCCAGGGCCGCGGCGTCGGCCGCCACGACCAGGGCTCCGATCAGGAGGGCGAGGGCGGCGCAGACCCCGAGCTTGGCGGTGAGCAGCCCCATCCGGCGGGGAACGGTGCCGCGGTCGGCGGCGAGCGCGGGGTAGCGGTACTCCTCGCCGAAGGCCAGGGCCCCGAGCAGACCGGCGCCGAGGGCGGCGGGCGGCAGCGGCAGCAGCTCGGGCCAGGCGGCGAGCATCCGGTTCTGCGGGGTGTGCCCCGCCTTGGCCAGCCCCAGGGCGGTGAGCACCGAGACGGCCACGACGAGTGCGGTGGCGAGAAGGGGCGTGGCGGTGCCGAAGACCCGCAGCAGTTCGTAGCGCAGCGGCCGCAGCGGGCCGCCGACGCGGCGCACCGCCGAGGCGGGCCGCCGGGAACGGGCGCGCCGGGCCCGCCCGCCGCCGGGCCCGTCGGCTCCGCCGGAAGCGGCGGCGGCCGAGGCGGGGCCGGAGCCCGCCGGGGTCGCGGCCGAGGCGCGGGCGTGCGGGACCGGCGACGCCGGGGCCCCGGCGTCACCCGTCTCGTCGGCGAGCTGGTGGACCAGCACGCCGTGCCGGAACGCCGCCTCGCCGACCTCGGCGCAGTTGCTGCCGTACACCGACAGGCGGCTGCCGCTCTCCGCGACGATCTCCACCGCGCGCTGGGCGGCCCGCGCCTCCCGGCCCAGTACGTCGGCCAGCCGGGCCGCGTGCGGGGTGCGCACGGTGACCCGCGGGCGCAGCCGGGTCCGGGCGAACTCGGCGGCGTCCTGGTCGGCGACGAGCCGGCCCGCCTCGATGCTGACGACGCGGTCGGCGCTGCGGGCGGCCTCCTTCGCGTCGTCGGTGGTGAAGAGCACCACCCCGCCGAGGGAGGCGTGCCCGCGCAGCAGCCCGTGCAGCCAGCCGCGCTCCCGGGAGGAGAGTCCGGCGCCGGGCTCGTCCAGAAGCAGGGTGCAGGGATCGGCGAGCAGGGCCGCCGCGAGCGCGACCCTGCGCTCCATGCCCAGCGAGAGCGAGCCGAGCCGATGGTCCCGCAGGCCCGCGATACCGACGACGTCCATCATGGTGTCGGCCCGCGAGGTGGGCACCCCGGCGGCGGCGCAGAGCATCCGCAGCTGGTTGCGGACGGTCCGCGACGGGTTGCCGGGGACATCGCCGAGCACCACGCCCACCTCACGGGCGGGATGCGGGATCAGGTGCAGGGGGCGCCCGCGGAAGTAGGCGACGCCGCGGCCCGGTTCGAGTTCGAGCATGAGCCGCAGCGCGGTGGTCTTGCCCGATCCCGGCGCGCCGAGCAGGGCGGTCACGCTCCCGGGGTGGGCCTCGAAGGTGAGGTCGTCCACGAGGGGCGGGGTGTCGGGGCGGTGGGTGCTGGTGAGTCCGATGGCCTGGAGCATCGCTTCTCTCGCGGGGTGTGAGACCGCTCTGCGGCAGGGTGAGTACCGCAAGCAAGATAACGCGATATGTCCGATTTACTGTGCAACCGGTCCGACAGGACACCGATATTGCCGCCGACCTCGCCACGGATGGCGGCGGGGCCGGACCCGGGGCGTCAGACTTCCGGGCGCAGCATGGGCGGGTTGAGCAGGGTGGCTCCACCGGCCCGGAACAGCTGGGCCGGGCGGCCGCCCTGACGGGTCGTCGTCCCCCCGGCCGGCACCAGGAATCCGGGGGTTCCGGTGACCTTGCGGTGGAAGTTCCGCGGGTCGAGGGCGACGCCCCAGACGGCCTCGTAGACCCTGCGGAGCTCCCCGACGGTGAACTCGGGCGGGCAGAAGGCGGTGGCCAGCGAGGAGTACTCGATCTTCGAGCGGGCCCGCTCGACCCCGTCGGCGAGGATGCGGGCGTGGTCGAAGGCCAGCCCCGCGGACGGCTGGTCGGTGGCCGCCAGCAGTTCGTCGACCGGGGCCCAGCGCGCGCTGTTGGCGTCCCCGCCCGCCCGCGGCGCAGGCAGGTCCGGAGCCAGCACCAGGTGCGCCACACTGACCACGCGCATCCGCGGATCCCGCTTGGGGTCGCCGTAGGTCGCGAGCTGTTCGAGATGCGCCCCGTTGCCCGCGCCGGGTACGGCGGGGTCGTGCGCACACAGCCCGGTCTCCTCGGAGAGCTCGCGGGCCGCTGCCCCCGCGAGATCCTCGTCGCCGCGCACGAATCCGCCGGGCAGCGCCCAGCGTCCCTGGAACGGCTGCTCACCCCGCCGGACGACCAGCGCACAGAGCGCGTGGCGCCGTACGGTGAGCACGACCAGGTCGACGGTGACGGCGAAGGGCGGATAGGCCGACGGGTCGTAGGGCGACATGACGCGATCATAGTCGTCTCCCTGACGATAATCAGCGCTTTGGTGACCTTGAGGGCACTGATCCGGAGGCCGGGGGCCGCCGGCCGCCTAACCCCCCAGTTGGAGCGCATCGGCGGCCTCCTCCACCATGCCGAGGCCGAGCCGGCTGATCCGGACGGCGAAGGGCTCCCCCGCGACCCGCAGGCCCGAGAGGCGCACTGCGCCGAGGGGGGCACCGGGGAGGGGGCTGAGGGCGACCGTGCCGGCGGGGGCGTCGGGGCGGATCCCGGCGAGGGCGGTCAGTACGTGGACCCCGGCTGCCGCGGCCACCGCGGCGGGGCGGCAGGCCGCCGGGTGCGGGAGCGGGGCGCTGCCGGAGGTCCGCTGCTCGGCCGCGTACATCTCCGGCAGCCGGTAGCCGAAGCCCTCGGCCGCGTCCAGCAGGCCCCGCAGCAGTCCGGCGGCCTCCTTCTCGAAGCCCGCCTGTGCCAGGCCGGCCACCGCGACGGCCGTCTCGTACGCCCGCACCGCGCCCGAGCGGTGGCCGAACGGGTTGTGTCCCGGTTCCCTCGCGGCCATGCTCCGCAGCCCCCAGCCGCAGTCCATGGCGGGGGCGCCGAGGAGCCGGGCCAACTGCTCGGTGCGGACCGGGTCCAGGAGCCCCGGAGCGAGCCGGCCGCCACCGAGCAGTCCGGTGTCGAGCAGGTGGGCGGCGGCCCCGGTCAGGCGGGGCAGCGGCCGGCCGTCGGGGTGCAGGGCGGCCGCGGGCCGGCCGCCGTCGGGGCCGTCGATCCAGAATCCGCTCCGGAACCGCTCGCGCAGGGCGGCCGCCCGCTCCCGCCACTCCTCGGCGCCGGGCCGCCCGCATCCGGCGAGGAGGTCGGCGCCGAGCAGCGCGGCCCGGTGGGCGTGGGCCTGGGTCTCGCAGCGCCGCGGCCCCGGGTCGGGATCGGCGACGAAGCCGTCCTCCCCGAACGTGCCGCGCAGCCAGTCCAGGCACCGCTCGGCGGCGGGGAGCAGCCGGGCCACCTCCTCCTCCGGCATGCCCCACAGCCGGGCTTCGGCGAGCACCGCCGGGAAGGCCAGGGTCGCCTCCGTGCCGGTGCAGCCCGGCGGGAGCTGCGGCCCCGCCCCGCGCAGCGGTCCGGGGATCTTCCCCGCGCCCGGATCCCGGCCGCCGGTCTGGCTCCGGGCCAGGATGCGCAGGGTGGCCGCGGCGAGCCCGGTCCCGAGCGGCAGCGCCATCCGGGCGGCCCAGAGCGACTCGGCCGGGGCCAGCCCCAGCCGCCACGGCACCCCCGCGGCCGCGAAGGCGTCGCCCGGCTCGGCGGGATCCCGCAGCAGCAGCGCGCCCAGGTCGGCGACGCTGGTCCGGAACCAGGCCTCGACCCGCGGGTCGTCCCCTTCGGCCCGGGCTTCCGCCATCGGGTTCGCCACCTGCCCGGCGGGAGCCCGCGCGCCGCGGTCCCGTGTGGTCCGCAGCTCGATGGTGCGGGACTCGCCGGGGCCCAGTTCGAGCTGCCAGCGCAGCAGCCCGGACGAGGCCAGGGCGTCGTCGGGCGGGGGCTCGGCGACGGTGACGGCCTGGGCCTCGCCGGTGCTCCAGCGCAGTCCGGCGGCGTGCACCGCGGCCGGCAGCTCGGGACCGGCCCGGCCGGCGACCACCTCGGCCAGCTCCGCCAGGTCGGTGCCGAGCAGGACCTCCACGGAGAGGCGTACGGGCCGGGCCGTGAAGCTGCGCAGGGTGATCCGCTCGGTGCCGTCGGCGTGCCGGACCCGTTCCACACCGATGTCCGGATCGGGGCCGGGGTCGGCGCCGGTGCGCACCGTCGCGGTGAAGGCGGCCCGGTCGGCGCCGAGGCTGCGTCCCTGGACGGCCACCGGATCCCGGCCGCCGACGCGCAGGACGCAGCGGGAGAGCAGCCGGCGCCCGGAGCGGTAGATCCCGTCGATGCCGCGCCCGGTGAGCTGGCCGTGCTCCGGCGAGATGGCCAGGCAGGGCGCGGCCACACAGATGACGGCGCCGTGCACGGGCGGCAGCTCGGGCCTGCGGGGGGCGGGCACGGGTGGTCGGGCGGGTGCGGGGTGGGACATCTGTCGCCTTGTCTGCGCTCCGGTCGGTTCGGCTGGGCGGCGGCGCGGCCGGGCCCCCACCACCCCCCAGCTGAACGCCCCCGCCCCCGCCCGGGTCACGGGCCCGGGCCCCGGCCGCGCCCGCCCGGGGTGAAGCCGGAGCCTGAGCGCCGCCCCCGCGGCACACCACAGCCGTCGCACCGGAACACCACCCCGCGGCGGACACGAGGTCTGCCGGCCGCGGCGCGCGCTCACTGTTCGCTCCCCGTGGTGCGGCGGGACCCGGGGCGGGCGCTGGCCGTCCGGCCGGGGCGGCCCGGAGGACGGGTGCCCGCCTTCGGGCGCCCCCGCCGGGGCTCGCGGCGCCGCCGCTCCTCGCGCAGGCACTGCCGCAGCCCCTCGGGGTCGAGTCCTTCGTTGCAGGCGTGGTGCAGCAGCTGGGCGAAGCGGTACTCGGCGTCCGCCCGCAGCGCCAGGCTCAGCGCGATCCGGGCCGTCGGCTCGTCGCCGGTGGACCACGAGACCCAGCCCGCCAGGGTCAGCGGGGCCGCGGCGTGCTCGCCGTAGGCCCCGACGCAGCGCCGGGCGAGGGCCCGCCACAACCGCAGGGCGGGGGCCGCCTCCTCGTCCTCCATCCACTCGGCCGCGATGTCCCGGATCTCCCGGTCCTGCAGGCCGAGGATGAGCGAGGCGGCCTCGTCGTGGCCGAGCAGCGCGTCGTCCCGGTCGTCGGCGTGCGGGCCGCCCTCTGCGGGCCGGGCCAGGGTCATCCGCGTCATCAGCGACCGGGCCAGGGTGAGGGTCTCGGCACCGACCTCCTCGCGGGTGGCGCCGTCGAGGATCTTCGGCACGAGTGCGGCGGCCGCCCGGTCCAGGGCCCGTTCCATCTCCACGGCCACCGGACCCCGCAGCGGCGCCAGCCGGCCCTCGATCTCCTTGAGGGAGCCCCGGACCTGGAGGCCGGCGAAGGTGGCCGCGGCGGCCATCACGGAGGTCCCGACCGCGGCCAGCGGGCTGCCCTCGGCCGGGCAGCACCGTTCGTCGGGGCACACGTAGGACCAGAAGCGGCCGGCGGAGAGGCACAGGGCCTCCAGTACGGGCACGTCCAGGGCGCCGCAGGCCAGACGGATCCGCTGGGCGAGCGGCCGCAGCCGGGTCATCACCCGCTGGCCGCTCTCCTCGCCGCGCGGATCCTGGCAGAGGAAGACGACGATGCCGTCGGGCTTGCCGCCGCGCCGCTCGCTGCCCCGGATCAGGCAGTCGGCGACCTGCCGGGCCGTGTCCTCCCATTCCGCGGGGGCGGCCGGGATACCGACGCGGAGCCGGCCGCCGAAGCGCCCGCCTTCGCCGTGGACGGCGACCAGGACCAAGGAGTCGGTCGGGTGGAACCCGAGCATGTAGGGCAGCGCGTCG
This sequence comes from Streptomyces sp. NPDC057010, assembly GCF_042673805.1. Classification (NCBI taxonomy): domain Bacteria; kingdom Bacillati; phylum Actinomycetota; class Actinomycetes; order Kitasatosporales; family Streptomycetaceae; genus Streptomyces; species Streptomyces sp. NPDC057010. The sequence continues at coordinate 357,158 of NZ_JBHUSC010000003.1, forward strand.
GCCAGTTCCGCCGGGCTGCGCAGGGTGATCTGGGGGTCGGTGGAGCCGGCCGGACTGATGGACGGCCGGTCGGACGGGGTGCGTGATTCGTGGTTGTTCGTCATGCCACGAAGGTCCCGTGCGTGATCCGATCCGGAAACCCCTGTGGATAACCCGTGGAACGCGGACGAACATGTGACGGTTCAACATCCACAGGCTCAGAGCGGCGTTGGCGCGATGTCAGAGGCATCGGGTTGCATGGGGGCATGAACGCAGACCTGAGGTCCTCCGCCGATTCCGTCCTGGCCCAGCTCGTGGGCGACCCCACGGGCACCGCTCGGCTGCGCGAGGACCAGTGGCGGGCGATCGAGGCCCTCGTCGCGCACAAGCGGCGGGCCCTCGTGGTGCAGCGCACCGGCTGGGGCAAGTCCGCGGTCTACTTCGTCGCCACCTCGCTGCTGCGGGCGAGCGGAGCCGGCCCCACCGTGATCGTCTCCCCGCTCCTCGCCCTCATGCGCAACCAGGTCGAGGCCGCGGCCCGCGCCGGGATCCGCGCACGCACCATCAACTCCGCCAATCCCGAGGAGTGGGAGGGGATCCAGGCCGAGATCGCGGCGGGCGAGGTGGACGTCCTGCTGGTGAGCCCCGAGCGGCTCAACAATCCGGACTTCCGCGACCAGGTGCTGCCGAAGCTCTCCGCCGCGACCGGTCTGCTCGTCGTGGACGAGGCCCACTGCATCTCGGACTGGGGGCACGACTTCCGGCCCGACTACCGCCGGCTGCGCACCATGCTCGCCGACCTCCCGCCGGGCGTCCCGGTGCTGGCGACCACCGCAACGGCCAACGCCCGCGTGACGGCCGACGTCGCCGAACAGCTCGGCACCGGCGCCGGCACCGACGCGCTGGTGCTGCGCGGCGCCCTCGACCGCGAGAGCCTGAGCCTGGCGGTGCTGACCCTGCCCGACGCGGCGCACCGGCTGGCCTGGCTCGCCGACCACCTCGGGGAGCTGCCCGGCTCCGGGATCATCTACACGCTGACCGTGGCGGCGGCCGAGGAGGTCACCGCCTACCTGCGCCACCGCGGGCACACGGTCGCCTCGTACACGGGCAAGACGGAGAACGCCGACCGCCAGCAGGCGGAGGACGACCTCCAGGCCAACCGGGTCAAGGCCCTGGTGGCGACCTCCGCCCTCGGGATGGGCTTCGACAAGCCCGACCTCGGCTTCGTCGTGCACCTGGGTTCGCCCTCCTCCCCCATCGCCTACTACCAGCAGGTCGGCCGCGCCGGCCGCGGCGTGGAGCACGCGGAGGTGCTGCTCCTGCCGGGCCGCGAGGACGAGGCGATCTGGCAGTACTTCGCGTCGGTCGCCTTCCCGCCTGAGGAGCAGGTGCGCCGCACCCTCGACGTCCTCGCCCAGGCGGGCAGGCCGCTGTCGCTGCCCGCCCTGGAGCCGCTGGTCGACCTGCGCCGCACCCGGCTGGAGACGATGCTCAAGGTCCTCGACGTGGACGGGGCCGTGCACCGGGTCAAGGGCGGCTGGACGTCGACGGGCGAGCCGTGGGTGTACGACGCCGAGCGGTACGCGTGGGTGGCCCGCCAGCGTGCCGCCGAGCAGCAGGCCATGCGGGACTACGCGGCGGCCACCGGATGCCGGATGGAGTTCCTGCGCCGCCAGCTCGACGACGAGGAGGCCGCCCCCTGCGGGCGCTGCGACAACTGCGCCGGAGCGCGCTTCACCGCGGAGGTCTCCACCACCGCTCTGGACACCGCGCGCGGTGAACTCGGCCGCCCCGGCGTGGAGCTGGAGCCCCGCAAGATGTGGCCGACCGGACTGGCGGCCGTCGGCGTCGACCTCAAGGGTCGTATCCCGGCCGGGGAGCAGTCCGCCACCGGGCGGGCGCTGGGCCGGCTGTCGGACATCGGCTGGGGCAACCGGCTGCGCCCGATGCTCGCCCCGAACGCTCCCGACCAGCCGGTTCCGGACGATGTGGTCCAGGCCGTGGTCGCGGTCCTGGCCGACTGGGCGCGGGGCCCGGGCGGCTGGGCCTCGGGGGCGCCGGACGCCCCGGCCCGGCCGGTGGGCGTGGTCGCGCTGCCCTCGCGCGGCCGCCCCGAGCTGGTCGGTTCGCTGGCCGCGCGGATCGCGGAGGTCGGGCGGATGCCGCTGCTCGGAACGGTCGCGTACACGGACCGGGTTCCGGAGTACGGCCTGCCCTCCTCCAACAGCGCCCAGCGGGTCAGAGGACTCCACGAGGCCTTGACCGTGCCGCCCGCCCTGGCTGCCGCGCTGGAGGAGGCAGCGGGGCCGGTTCTCCTTGTGGACGACCGCGCCGAGAGCGGTTGGACGCTCGCGGTGGCCGCCCGGCTGCTGCGCCGGGCAGGGGCGAAGGAGGTGTTCCCGTTGGTACTTGCGCTCCAGCCGTAGCGGAATGCGTCATCTACGGCGTGGAGGGGCAAGGATATGAACGGCATACCGGCGAATTCCGGTCGGCGGCTTCAATTGCTCGTTGCCGCATGCTCGGAGGCCACGCGAGAATCGGAGTGCTCCCGCTCGGCTCCCCGGCACTCCCCTGGGCCGCGCTGCGGCGCGCCCAACTCCAGCCGTGCCCGTCCGCGGGCGTGTACCCGAAGGGAGGACCGTGACCTTCGGATTCGCCCCGACCTCGACCGCGTCCCTGACATCGGCCACCGGTGGCGCCAGCCGTCACGGCAGACTGCTGGAACCCGCCGAATGGACGGCGGCGGGCATTCCGCTGCTGAGCAACCCGCGCGAGGTCGTGAGCGGGCTGCACTCGCGGCACAGCCCGGTGCCGTCGACGGCGGTCATCGCCGTCCTCGGCCCGGAGGAGCAGCTCGTGGCGAGCGCCTCCTTCGTGCAGCGGTCCGTCTCGGCCGACGGCTGGGAGTACCGCAACGCCCTGCTGTCCCGGCTGCGCCGGGTCCTGCCGCACGACCTGCGGCGCCGGACGCCGGTGCGGACGGCGGTGCTGCTCTACTGCCGGGAGGGCGATGAGCGGTGGACCGAGGAGGACGGGGCGTGGATGTGGGGGCTGCGGGACGCCTGCACCCTGCACGGTCTGCGCTGCGGCGCCTACATCACGCTGACCCGCGGCGGCTGGCAGGTGCTGGGCGAAGGCCGGGGCGGCCGGCGGCCCAGTTCGGAGTCGCGGCCCCAGCGGCTGGGCGACACCGTGGCCGAATTCGCTCCGCTCGCGCTGCACACCGGCGGCGGCGCGGCCGAGGCCCTGCGCCGGACCGCCGCGCGCTGACCCCCGTACCGCGGCCCGCTTCCGGGCAGGCCTCACGGCCGTACACCCTGGAGCGGGCGTACGGCGGATCAGCCGTCGGGCTTCAGCGGGGCCGGCCCGTGGCCCGCCCCGCCCCTCGCCCGTGCCGGGGTACGGGGCGTCAGACGCCCGCACCCAGCACGGAGTTGATCTGCTGCGGGTCACCGCACACGATCAGCAGCGCACCCGCCCGCGCGAGCGCGACCGGCAGGGTGCCGGCCACGGACTCCACCGGTCCGCCGTTGGCCGCGAAGACCACGACGGGACGGCCGGCGGCGCGCTGGGCCTGCGCTGCGTCCGCGTAGAAGACGTCGTCGCCGGCGTCGTGCTGGGCCCAGTACGCGGCCTCGCCGAAGGACAGCTCGTGCGCGGCCCACGGGTGCGGGTCGCCGCTGGTGAGCACCAGGATGTCGCCGGGCGCGCGCCCGGTGTCGAGCAGCAGGTCCACGGCCTCCTCGGCCGCGTCCAGCGCGCCCTCGGCGGAGGCCGGGATCAGCTGGATCTGCGGCACGGCCGCCGACACGGACGGCGCGGCGGGGGCGGCAGGGGTCACGGGGGCTGCGGGAACGGGTCCGGGGGCGGCCTGCGGCGCACGCTGCGCCGGCGGTGCGGGCCTGACGGGACCGGGGCGTCCGGGCCGGGGTACGGCTACGGGACGCGGACCAGGTACGGGGCGGGGGGTCTGCGCGGTGCGGCTCGCGGCCGGCGTGACGCGGGGACCCTGGGCACTCTCGTGAATCTGAGGCTCCTCGATGGCGGGGGTGAGAGGCGTGACGTGTTGTCTATCAAACACCGGTACGAAACGTACCGGTCGGTGGCACATGGGTGCGATCAGAAATCGAAGCCGAGTTGGCCTCCGTTTTCCAGCTCCATCGACTCCTCGCTGCGGCGCACCTTCTTCAGATGCCGCCACCGGGGCAGGGCGTCGAGGTACGACCACGAGAGCCGGTGGTAGGGGGTGGGCCCCCGTTCCTCCAGCGCCGCCCGGTGGACGGGCGAGGGGTATCCGGCGTTGGCGTCGAAGGCGAAGTCCTCGATTCCGCCGCCCTGTTCACCCAGCGCGGCCATCATGCGGTCGCGCCGGACCTTGGCGATGACCGAGGCCGCGGCAACGGCGACGCACGACTGATCACCCTTGATCACCGTACGGACCCGCCAGGGCGAGCCGAGATAGTCGTGCTTGCCGTCGAGGATCACCGCGTCGGGCCGTACGGGCAGCTCCCCCAGGGCGCGCTCCGCCGCGAGGCGCAGTGCGGCGGTCATCCCCAGCTCGTCGATCTCCTCCGGGGAGGCGTGGCCGAGGGCGTACGCGGTGACCCAGTCCTCCAGGACGTCGACGAGAACGTCGCGCCGCTTGGGAGTGAGCAGTTTGGAGTCGGTGAGTCCGGCGGGTGGCCGGCGCAGACCGGTGATCGCCGCGCACACGGTGACGGGACCGGCCCAGGCCCCTCGTCCGACTTCGTCGATCCCGGCGATGACCTTGGCGCCGGTGGTTGCACGGAGGGAGCGTTCGACGGTGTGGGTGGGTGCTTCGTACGGCATGGCGCCAGCAAGGTTACGCCGCTCCGCGCCGCCTGCACACCCCGCCCCGGGTACGACCCGGGCCGCGTCTCACGTCCTGAGCAGCGGGACCATCACCTCGTCGATCAGCACACCGATGTCCTGATCCCTCCATTCGCTCCCGCACACCTTCGCGCGGTACATGAGCATCGCGGGAATGACATCCACGACAAACGGACCAGTAGCGTCCGCTCGCACGTCGCCCCGCTCGATTCCCCGCTGCACAAGCTCCCTGATCAGCCCCTGGGCCGGCTCGTGCAGGCCGGACCAGATGACCCCGTGGAAGCGGTCGGCATGCACGTGGTCGCATTCGTGAAGCACCGACCGCAGGGCCTGACCCGCGCGCGAGTGCATGACGTCCCGCATCCGCACGCACAGCAGGTACAGGTCCTCGCGGATCGATCCGCTGTCGGGGATCTCCCCTATCTCGGGCAGCCGCGACCGCAGCGCGTCGGCCACCAGGTCCGACTTCGAGGGCCAGCGCCGGTAGAGAGCGGCCTTGCCCGTGTGCGCGCCGGCCGCGACCCCCTCCATCGTGAGCGCGTTCCATCCGACCGTACTCAACTGCTCCAACGCGGCATCGAGAATCGCCCGTTCGAGTTCCGGGCCCCGCCTGCGCCCCGGTGACGCCGCCGACCAGCGCGAACCCACCATGTCCTCATCCTCCGACCGATCCGCGCGCCCCCCGCACACGTTTTCAGCCTTAGTGAACGCTTGCGTTCCCTAAGGATCCGCTCATACCGTGGACTCACAGTGAACGAATGCGTTCACTATTTCACTTTGGGGGGATCCTCAGTGACAAGCTCTCAACTCGCCACGCCCCGGACACCGGGCGCGGCCCGCCGGGAGGGGCGCCCCGGAGTGGCGCTCGCCGTCATCGCCGCCTGCCAGCTCATGGTCGTCCTCGACGCGACGATCGTGAACATCGCGCTCCCGCACATCCAGACCGCCCTCGCCTTCTCCACCACCGACCTCTCCTGGGTGCTCAGCGCCTACACCCTGACCTTCGGCGGCCTGCTCCTCCTCGGCGGCCGCGCCGGCGACATCCTGGGCCGCCGCCGCGTGTTCATGGCCGGAATCCTGCTCTTCACCCTCGCCTCCCTCCTCGGCGGATTCGCCCAGGAGCCCTGGCAGCTGCTCGCCGCCCGCGCCCTGCAGGGCGTCGGCGGCGCGATCGCCTCGCCGACCTCGCTCGCCCTGATCACCACGACCTTCGCCGAAGGCCCCGAGCGCAACCGGGCCTTCGGGGTCTTCGCCGCCGTCTCCGCGGGCGGCGGCGCGGTCGGCCTGCTGGCCGGCGGCATGCTGACCGAGTGGCTCGACTGGCGCTGGGTCTTCTTCGTCAACGTCCCGATCGGCGTGCTGATCGCGTTCCTCGCCCCGCTGTACATCACCGAGTCCGAACGCCACCCCGGCCGTTTCGACATCGCCGGAGCCCTCACCTCCACCGGCGGCATGGCCTCGCTCGTCTACGGGTTCATCCGCGCTTCCGAGGACGGTTGGCGCGACTCCCTCACGCTCGGCTCGTTCGCCACGGCCGTCGTCCTGCTCGCGCTCTTCGTGGCCATCGAGTCCCGGGCCCGCGAACCGATCATCCCGCTGCGGATGTTCGCCGACCGCAACCGCGCCGGCACGTACGTGATCATGCTCGGTCTGGCCGCCGCGATGTTCGGCATGTTCTTCTTCATCGTCCAGTTCGTCCAGAACGTGCTCGGTTTCTCCCCGATCCAGTCCGGGCTCGGCTTCCTGCCCGTGACCGTCGCCATCATCACGGCCGCCGGTCTCTCGCAGCGCTTCCTGCCGCGCTTCGGCCCCAAGCCGTTCATGGTCACCGGAACCGCCCTCGTCGGCATCGGCCTGACCTGGCTGACCTTCATCCGGACCGACTCCTCCTACGTCACCGGGGTGCTCGGGCCGATGCTCCTGTTCGGCTTCGGCATGGGCCTGAACTTCGTGACCCTCACCCTCACCGCCGTCTCCGGGGTGGCCCCGAAGGAGGCGGGCGCGGCCTCCGGCCTGCTCAACGCCAGCCAGCAGGTCGGCGGTTGGCTCGGCCTGTCCATCCTGGTCACCGTGTTCGGGACGGCCAGCCGCGGCGAGGCCGAGAAGCAGGTCCCGTCCTTCATGGCCCAGGCCGATCCGGGCGCGCTTGCCGCCTTCAAGGAGAGCCGGCGGCTGCCCGACCCCTGGGGGGACCTGGTGCTCACCCAGGGCATCTCGACCGCGTTCGCCGCGGCCGTGGCGATGGCCGGCCTCGCCCTGGCCACGGCGCTGCTGGTGATCCGGGTGCGCAAGAGCGATCTGGAGGCCCTCAACGGCGCCGCCGAGAAGGCCGGTCCGGTGGCCTGACCGGCACCGGACGTACGAGGGCCCGGGCGCGGGAAGTGATCCCGCGCCCGGGCCCCCGTACGGCGGCGCCCCTCAGAGCTCGCTGCGGCCGCCGAAGATCCCCAGGCGGGAGCAGACCTCGTAGGGGGCCGTCACCGGGCGCTCGCGCAGGATCTGCCGGGCCCGGTACTCGCCCAGGCTCATGGCGTACCAGGGGACGGACCCGGCCCTGGACATCTCGTCGTTGATCCCGCGCAGGGCGCAGGACCTGCGGGGCTCGGGCAGCTTGTCCAGGGCGGGCACCGCGTCCGCGGACAGGGACTGGAAGTAGGCCAGGTCGATCTTGCCCTTCGCCTCGAACCGCGCCACGTTCTGCTCGGCGACCATCCCGTCCGGGGACAGGAGGCCGAAGGCGAGGACGGCGGCGGCCGCACTGCCCGCGACCGCGCGCGGCAGCCAGCGGGCGCCGAACACCCCGGCCGCCATGATCAGTACGATGACCAGCCCGAGCCACAGTTCCATGGCGGCCACCGACACGCGGAGCCTGGTCAGCCCGTACGCGTCCACGTAGAGGTCCATGCGGCGCAGCGCGGAGGCGACGACGACCAGCGTCAGCGCGCACAGCACGCCGAGCACGATGCGGACGAAGCGGCGGTCGCCGGCTCCGGAGCGCGGGGCCCAGCGCAGGGCGAGCGCGATCACGACGAGCGTGAGCAGGGTGGCCCAGAGCAGCTGCCAGAAGCCCTGCTTGGCGTACTCGGCGTAGGTGAGGCCCGTGCTCGCCAGAACCTTGTCGTAGCCGCCGAACAGGACCGCCAGTTGTACGGCGTTGAAACCGGCGAAGAGCAGGTTGAGCAGGACCAGCGGAAGGGCCCATTCGATGCGGGACCTCGGCTTGCCGGGAGCCACCTCGATCCGGTCCCAGCGCAGCGGGGCCGCGGCGGCCCGGGCGGCGGCGAGCGCGAGGAGGATGCCGAGGAGGAAGAGCAGGAAGCGGAAGGGCCCTTCCCCGACGGTGACGTCGGGGGTCAGGCCGTCCAGCAGATCGGCGAAGGCGGCGTCGGCGGAGGCGAACAGCGCGCCGAAGAGCAGCAGGAGGGCGACGGCGACGAGGGCCGCCTTGGCCACCGGCAGCCAGCGGTCCCTGCTGACGCCGCTGCGGGAGCGCATGCCGGTCCAGGCCCAGCCGGTCCCGGACACGGCGGCTTCGAGGAAACCGAACGGGCTGAGCAGTACGCCGGGCCAGGTGCGGCTGCCGTGCAGCGCGAGCGCGCCCAGCAGGATGGCGGCGAGGATCGCGAGCGTGGCGGGCCACGCGGAGTCGCGCAGGGCCGGCACGGCGAGGAGGGCGAGGCAGCCGACCGCCCAGGTCACGGTCCAGGGCCTGGCCGTACGACGGGCCGCGCGGGCGGCGGCATACGCGGCGACGGCGGCGGGCAGGGCAACGAGGAGCAGGCCGAGGCCCAGGCCGTCACCGAGGAGCAGGGCGGCCGCGAGCCCGGCCGCGAGGGCGGCGAGGAGGGTCGCGGTCCGGATGGGCGCGGCCTCGGCGGGCCGGACGGCCACGACCCAGGCGGCCGGCTCGGCGGCCTTGGCGCGGGCGGTGGCGTAGCGCCGCTGCTGCTCCTGCCAGGCCACCCATGCGGCGGCCTCGGCGGGCACACCGCTCCCGCCGGCCGGTGCACCGGCCCCGGGAGCAGCGGCGCCCGCGCCGGCCGGCGTTCCGGCCCCCGTCCCGGCCGCAGCCGCGTTGCTTCCGGACGCGGCTGCGGCCTCGGCTCCGTCCGCTCCGTCGGTGTGCTCTGACATCGGTACCCTCCCCTGTCGGCCGCCCCCGGCGTTCAGGTGGAGGCGGCGAAGCGGACAGCGTAGGCCGACGCCCTACGGTTTTGAACAGGATCAAAAGAGCTCTGTGGCAGGACCGTGACAATCGGAACGGGATACTTCACCTCGCCGCGGAAACCGCAACCGGAGACCGGCACCCGCCACTTGGCCGCCGGCTACCGCGCCGGCGACTCCGGCACCCACGCCGGCAGGGCCTCGGTGCGCGCCAGCCACGCGGCCGGCAGCACGGCCTCCCCGCGCGCCCCGAGCACCCCGCCCACGATCGCGCAGGTCGTGTCGACGTCCCCGCCCACCTGCGCGGTGGTCCAGAACGCCCGCTCGTAGTCGTCCAGCGCCCGCGCCGCCGACCACAGGGCGAACGGCACGGTGTCGTGGGCGCTCGTGCGCCGCCCGCAGCCCAGAACCGCCGCGACCGTGGTCGCGTCGCCGTAGTCCAGCATGTCCCGCGCCCGGCGCAGCCCGGCGCCCACGGCGCTGCGCGGCACCAGCGCGATCACCCCGTCCAGCAGGTCGGCGGCCTTCGGCGGGCCTTCCGGAGCCGCCGCGAGCGCGGCCGCCGCGGCGACGGCCATGGCCCCGCACACGGCCTCGCGGTGCTGGTGGGTGGTGTAGGCGGAGATCTCCGCCTGGTGCGTGGCCTGCTCGGGGTCGTCGGCGTACCACGCGCCGAGCGGCGCGATCCGCATGGCGGCGCCATTGCCCCACGAGCCCTGCCCGTTGAACAGTTCGGCAGCCAGCGTGCGCCAGTCCCCGCCTTCCCGGATCAGGCGCAGCATCCGGTTCACGGCGGGCCCGTAGCCCCGGTCGAAGTCGTGGTGGTGGGCGAAGGAGCTCGCGAGCGCGTCCTGGTCGATGCGTCCGTGCCCGGCGAGCACGGCCACCACCGAGCAGGCCATCTCGGTGTCGTCGGTCCACTGCCACACGTCGGTGCCGGCGGGCAGTTCGCGCCGCTTGAGCAGCGGGTAGTTGACGGGGACGAAGTACTGGGAGCCCAGGGCGTCCCCCAGCGCCAGCCCTCGGAGGCTGGCCAGGGCGCGTGCGTAGCGCCGTTCGGGAGTGGAGTCAGGGGTCATCGCGGGTCACTCTAGCCGTCCAGGTCGTAGGGCTCGGGTGTGGTCCACCGCTCAAATGGGCGGTCCATCCGGTACCGGCCGTCGGGGCCCAGCATGAGCACCCGGAATTCGCCGTTCCCCGGGTTGGACAGGGCCTCGAACTCGGATACCGACCAGTGGAACCAGCGCATGCAGAACAGCCGCATGGTCAGCCCGTGCGTCACCAGCAGCACGTTCTGCGGGTGGTCCTCGGCCTCGAAGCTGCGGTAGAGGCTCTCCAGGAAGGCACCGACCCGGTCGTACACGTCGGCTCCCGACTCGCCCTGCGCGAACCGGTAGAAGAAGTGGCCGTAGGCGTCCCGGTAGGCCTTCTGGAGGCGTACGTCGTCCCGGTCCTGCCAGTTGCCCCAGTCCTGCTCGCGCAGCCTCGGCTCCTCGCGCATCCGGACCCGCGCCGGGTCGAGGCGCAGCTCCCGAAAGGTCTGGAGGGTCCGGCGGTACGGGGAGACGTACGCGCTGATCGTCTCGTCGCCGAAGAGCTCGCGCAGCCGTACGCCCGCCTCCGCGGCCTGCCGGCGCCCGGCCTGGGTCAGCCGCAGGGCGTGGTCGGGCTCCCGCTCGTACACCGAGTCGTCGGCATTGCCTTCCGATTCCCCGTGCCGGACAAGGACGATGCGCCGTGGTCGAACCATCCCACGACCCTATTCGGCCACCGGAGCGCCCGCAGACCGGGCACGCCGGTCGAGCGGCCGCCCGTCGTAGGGTCGTCGTACGGTCATACCGTCCAGGACGGCTCCAGGTCGACGACGTCACCGGTGAGGGCCTCGACGTCGGCCTGGATCTGGGCCCGCAGGGAGAGCCGCTCGACCCGCTCCTGCCGGTACTTGCCGTGCTCGGCGGCCGCGTGCCACATCGACAGCACCAGGAACTCCCGGCCCGGGGCCTCCCCGAAGAGGCCGCGGATCATGCCGGGCGAGCCCGCCATGGCCGGATTCCACACCTTCTCCTGCATGAGTGCGAAGTGCTCGACCCGGCCCTCCCGGACCCGGGTGTGCGCGACCCGGACGACGTCGGCGTCGGTGAAGCGCGGCTCGAAGCCGGTCTTCACGTCGAAGCGGTGGTCGAAGAGGGTGACCCGCAGATCGGTGTAGGTGCCGTTCTGCGCGGCGGCCAGCCGGTCGTGCGCCCGGGCCATGAAGGAGTCGTAGAAGGAACGGCTCTCCCAGAAGGTGAAGACGTGCGCGACCCCCTGCCGGCCCCGGCTCCAGCCGCCGCCCTGCCCCCGGAATCCGGGCTCGCCCGGCAGCCCCGCCCATTTGCGCTGCCCGCGCTCGAACCCGCGTCGGTCCGTCACCGTGCAGCGAATCCACTTGACCAGCACGGCGCCATCGTACGGTCCCGGCGCGGCCGGGGTCAGTCCCCGGCGCGGTAGATCACCGTCGGTTCGGCCGCATCCCGCTCGGTCGGCCGAAACCCGAACTCCCGGTCGCATGCGGCGAGGTGCCGCGCGGGAGCGCTCACGCGGCCGGCGCGGCGCACCCCGTGTCGGCGGCGGGGTCCAGCGGGTGCCACTCGACGGGTACGTCGCGCATCAGCAGGGCGCAGTCGAGGTGGGCCGTGCCGGGCGGGAAGCGCTCGGGGTCCTCGAAGAAGGAGGACTCGGCGCGGGTGACCTCGGTGGCCTCCACCCGCCAGGCCCCGGTGTGCAGTTGCATCCCTTCGAGCCGGCCGGCGGCGCGCGCGGGCGAGTAGCCACGGTCGCCCCGGCGGAAGAACTCGGAGGCCTCGGCGAGGTCGCCGAAGAGCCGGCTGCCGCGCAGTTCGTCCGCGACCCGGGCCACGACGCGTACGCGCGTGGAGGCGTCCTTGGTCTCGTACGCGACGCCGATCTCCTCCGGCGTCTCGCGGACGTCGAAGACGGCGGAGCCGTGCGCTCCGGGGAACACCCGGCCGCCCGCGAGGACGTTGAGGCGGGAGCCGCTGTCGCGCCGCGGGATCCAGACGCCCGTCTCGACCCCGTCCGGCCCGTCCCACTCGACGGAGATCCGGTGCGCCGCGTTCTCGCTGCGCACGCCGGTGACGGCGGGTGCCCAGCGCGGGCGGGTGTCGCCGAGCCGCAGCAGGCAGATCCCGGCGACGGCCCACCCGCCCGCGAGCTGCGGCCTCATCCCGGCCGGCAGCAGCCGCGCCGCCACCTCGGGCTCCACCCGGTAGTTCACGAGCAGCCTTCGCTCGATGACGCTCGCCATCTTCGGACCGATCATTGCGCGCTCCCCCTCTTCCGCACGTGCGTCTGCGGTGCCGGAGCGCGATCCGTTCCGGCACGTCGTGCGTGGGATCTTTTTAGCACATGAGCTAATTAGCTAAATAGCGGGATGCCCCTATGAACGCGCGACGAACTCGCGGGGGACGACGAAGGGGAGGCCACCCCAGGTGGCCTCCCCCGTGTTTCTCGTCCGGTCGATCGTCAGGCGCGGCAGCGCAGCATCGCCAGCGGCGGGTTGGCGCGCAGGTCCGCCCAGTAGTCCTCACCGAACTCGCGCACGCCGGCCTCGGACACCTCCAGCGGGACCCAGGTCAGCTCGCTGAATCCGGCCTCCCGCAGGCACTTCTCGTAGACCTCGCGACGCGGGAAGACGCCGAAGATCGAGACCGGCGGCTCGAGCAGCGCCGTGGTCCGGACGCGCAGTCCGGCCTCGAACTCCTCACCGGTCAGCTCGGTGGTGAAGCCGTACTTGGCCAGGGAAGGCCCGTCGAAGTCGTAGTCGGGCGACTGGTTGAACAGGAAGAACTCCCCGCCGGGCACCAGGCTCCGGTGCACGTTGCGACACATCCGCTCGATGGTGGCGATGTCCTCCGCGTAGTTGAGCAGCTGGACCGCCACGGCGATGTCGAAGCGCTCCTCGAGGGGCCGCAGTTCGGCCACGTCCCCCACCTCGTAGCGCACGCCCAGCGGGGCACGCTCCTCGAACCCCTGCGCCACGGCGACCATTTCACCGGAGATCTCGACTCCGAGCACGTCCGCGGCGCCGCGCCGCTTGAACTCCCTGCTGTAGAAGCCGGTACCGGAGGCCAGGTCGAGGATCGACTTGCCCGTCACGTCCCCGACCATGCCCAGGAAGCTGGGCACCTCCCCGTACTTCACCACCGGCAGGGCCTTGAAGCCCTCGAACGCCTCACCGATCTCGTCATACTGCTGCACGGCCATGGTGCTGTTCTCCCCGTTTCGACATGCCTGCGCCACGGTCCCCCGTCCCCGGGGGAACGCTGTGGCCTCTGGTTGGCAGTCTCTACGGACCCTGACGGAGCGTCGTACTGGCAGAAACAACAAAGATCCGGACATCGTTCCGTTCAAGCCACGGACATGACGAAGGGGACCGGCTTTCGGCCGGTCCCCTTCGTCACGAACTACTGATCAACCGTCAGCTGCAGCCGCTGGTGGAGCCGCAGCCCTCGCAGATGTAGCAGGAGCCGGCGCGCTGCATCTTCGTACCGCAGGAGAAGCAGAGCGGGGCGTCGGCGGAGACACCGAGCTGCATCTCGACCAGTTCGGCGTTGCTGTGCGCCGTCTTCGGGGCCGGGACCTGGACGGCCGCGACCGGCTTCGGCTCGGACGGCACCGCGGTCAGCGGGGCCGACTGCGCCAGCGACTCGGTGTCCAGCTCATCCTCGAGGGGCTCGTAGGAGCCGGTCTCCAGGTGGCGCTGGCGCTCCTCGGCGGTGTGGATGCCGAGGGCCGAGCGGGTCTCGAAGGGCAGGAAGTCCAGCGCCAGGCGGCGGAAGATGTAGTCGACGATCGACTGCGCCATCCGCACGTCCGGGTCGTCCGTCATGCCGGCCGGCTCGAAGCGCATGTTCGTGAACTTCGAGACGTACGTCTCCAGCGGGACGCCGTACTGCAGACCGACCGAGACGGCGATCGAGAAGGCGTCCATCATGCCCGCGAGGGTCGAGCCCTGCTTGGACATCTTCAGGAAGACCTCGCCGAGACCGTCGTCCGGGTAGGAGTTCGCGGTCATGTAGCCCTCGGCGCCACCGACCGTGAAGGAGGTGGTGATCCCCGGGCGGCCCTTGGGGAGGCGCTTGCGGACCGGGCGGTACTCGATGACCTTCTCGACGGCGGCGCGGATGGTCTCCTCCGTCTTGGCGGTGACCTCCTCCTTCTCCTCTTCCTTCTTCTTCGCGGAGAGGGGCTGGCCGACCTTGCAGTTGTCGCGGTAGATCGCGAGCGCCTTGACGCCCATCTTCCACGCCTCGAAGTAGATCTCCTCGATCTCCTCGACGGTCGCCGACTCCGGCATGTTGACCGTCTTCGAGATCGCGCCGGAGATCCAGGGCTGGATCGCGGCCATCATGCGGACGTGGCCCATCGCGGAGATGGAGCGCTCGCCCATGGCGCAGTCGAAGACCTCGTAGTGCTCGGTCTTCAGGCCCGGGGCGTCGACGACCACGCCGTGCTCGGCGATGTGGGCGACGATCGCCTCGATCTGCTCCTCCTGGTAGCCCAGGCGGCGCAGGGCCTGCGGGACGGTGCCGTTGACGATCTGCATCGAGCCGCCGCCGACGAGCTTCTTGAACTTGACCAGGGCCAGGTCCGGCTCGACACCGGTGGTGTCGCAGGACATCGCGAGACCGATGGTGCCGGTCGGCGCGAGGACGGAGGCCTGGGAGTTGCGGAAGCCGTTCTTCTCGCCGAGGCGCAGGACGTCCTGCCAGGCCTCGGTGGCCGCGGCCCAGATGGAGTTGTCCAGGTCCTCGGTGCGCGGGGCGACGGCGTTGGCGTCGGCGTGCTGCTTCATGACGCGCTTGTGGGCGTCGGCGTTGCGGGCGTAACCGTCGTACGGGCCGACGATCGCGGCGAGCTCGGCGGAGCGCTTGTACGCGGTGCCGGTCATCAGCGAGGTGATCGACGCGGCGAGGGTGCGGCCGCCGTCCGAGTCGTACGCGTGGCCGGTGGCCATCAGCAGGGCGCCGAGGTTGGCGTAGCCGATGCCCAGCTGGCGGAAGGCGCGGGTGTTCTCGCCGATCTTCTGCGTCGGGAAGTCCGCGAAGCAGATGGAGATGTCCATCGCGGTGATGACCAGCTCGACGACCTTGGCGAAGCGCTCGGCGTCGAAGGACTGGTTGCCCTTGCCGTCGTCGTCGAGGAACTTCATCAGGTTCAGCGAGGCGAGGTTGCAGGACGTGTTGTCCAGGTGCATGTACTCGCTGCACGGGTTCGAGGCGGTGATCCGGCCGGACTCGGGGCAGGTGTGCCAGTTGTTGATCACACCGTCGTACTGGATGCCCGGGTCGGCGCAGGCCCATGCGGCCTCGGCCAGCTTGCGGAAGAGCGCCTTGGCGTCGACCTCCTCGATGACCTCACCGGTCATGCGGGCGCGCAGGCCGAACTTGGTGCCGTTCTCGACGGCCGTCATGAACTCGTCGTTCACGCGGACGGAGTTGTTGGCGTTCTGGTACTGGACGGACGTGATGTCGTCGCCGCCCAGGTCCATGTCGAAGCCCGCGTCGCGCAGGGCGCGGATCTTCTCCTCTTCCTTCACCTTGGTCTCGATGAAGGCCTCGACGTCCGGGTGGTCCACGTCCAGGACGACCATCTTGGCCGCACGGCGGGTGGCGCCGCCCGACTTGATCGTTCCTGCGGACGCGTCGGCGCCGCGCATGAAGGAGACCGGGCCGGAGGCGTTGCCGCCGGAGGAGAGGAGCTCCTTGGAGGAGCGGATGCGGGAGAGGTTCAGGCCGGCGCCGGAGCCGCCCTTGAAGATCATGCCCTCTTCCTTGTACCAGTCGAGGATCGACTCCATGGAGTCGTCGACGGCCAGGATGAAGCAGGCGGAGACCTGCTGCGGCTGGGGCGTGCCGACGTTGAACCACACCGGGGAGTTGAAGCTGAAGATCTGGTGGAGCAGGGCGTAGGTCAGCTCGTGCTCGAAGATCTCCACGTCGGCGGGCGACGCGAAGTAGTCGTTCTCCTCGCCGGCCTTCGTGTAGGTCTTCACGATCCGGTCGATCAGCTGCTTCAGACCGGTCTCGCGCTGCGGGGTACCGACCGCGCCGCGGAAGTACTTGCTGGTGACGATGTTGACCGCGTTCACCGACCAGAAGTCGGGGAACTCGACGCCACGCTGCTCGAAGTTGACCGAGCCGTCGCGCCAGTTGGTCATGACGACGTCACGGCGCTCCCAGCTCACCTCGTCGTACGGGTGCACGCCCGGGGTGGTGTGGATGCGCTCGATACGCAGGCCGCCCTTGGCGGCCTTGGTCCCCTTGGCGCGGGAACCACGTGCCGAGCTGCTCGCCGTCTCTGTCATGCCAGGCCTCCCATATGCGGGCAAAAACGCCCTAAAGTGCCAGCGTTATTCCGTGGCACGGTGCTGTGTCTCTGTATCTACGTCTCTTCGCCGGGTCGACCGGCCGCTCCCGTCGCCGTGGGGAGCGGGCCGTCCGGTCAGTCGGCGGCGGAGGCGGGCACGGGGACCGAACCGGTCCCCCCGGGCTCGCGCTCTTCGGGGTGAGGCCGCGGCTCGCGCAGTTCCGCGATGGCGGTCTCGAAGTCTTCAAGGGTGTCGAAAGCTTTGTACACGGACGCGAAGCGCAGGTACGCGACCAGGTCGAGCTCCTGCAACGGGCCGAGTATGGCCAGACCCACGTCGTGGGTGGTCAGCTCGGCACTCCCGGTGGCGCGCACCGCCTCCTCGACCCGCTGGCCGAGCTTGGCGAGGGCGTCCTCGGTGACCGGCCGTCCCTGGCACGCCTTGCGCACGCCGGAGATGACCTTGGTACGGCTGAAGGGTTCGGTCACCCCGCTGCGCTTGATCACCATCAGCGAGGCCGTCTCCACCGTCGTGAAGCGACGGGAGCAGTCGGGGCACTGACGGCGCCTGCGGATCGACGTGCCGTCGTCCGTGGTGCGGCTGTCGACGACGCGGCTGTCGGGGTGCCTGCAGAAGGGGCAGTGCATGGTTCCCTCACCCTCCCTCTTGGCACGACTGAATCACCGCACGGGTCCCCCTAACGGCAGAGACCTGCTCTGTCGGGGGGCTCGTGAAGCAGCCACCAGCATATGCGATGCCTGGACCCTCAGCAGACCCGGGGACCACAACTTCTGGGTGGCAGCGCTCATCCAACCACTAGATCTTGGGTTGTGGTGGATTTTCCCGGCTCCGCGTGTCGCGGCGTCCGATAGCCGGATGAGAGCCCTTGCGGTGCCACACTGACCGGAGACCCGGAAGGTGGCGACCCGACCGGGAAGGGTACCGTAAGCAGCGGATACCGAGCCGAACCCGCGTTCGGCGAACCGATAGCCCATACACCTCTTGATGTGCCCACGCGGGACGATCTGCGATTTTTCACTCGAACGTGTGTTTGGCGCAACCTTTCGAAAGCTACTACCGTTGTCCAGCTAGGGAGAACATTTCGAGAGGGGCCGACGTGACCACCACCGCAGACAGTGCCACCATCACTGCCCAGAACCGCTCCCAGAGCCGACTCGAGCCGGTGCATGCCATGAACGACGCAAACCTGAACCCGGATGCGGAGCCCGTACGCCCCGCACGCTCGCTGCCAGGTCGACCTCCAGGCATTCGCGCCGACAGCTCCGGGCTCACGGACCGGCAGCGGAGGGTCATCGAGGTCATTCGCGACTCCGTGCAGCGTCGGGGTTACCCGCCGTCGATGCGCGAGATCGGCCAGGCGGTCGGCCTGTCCAGCACCTCCTCGGTCGCGCACCAGCTGATGGCGCTCGAACGGAAGGGCTTCCTTCGCCGCGACCCGCACCGCCCCCGGGCCTACGAGGTGCGCGGCTCCGACCAGCCCAGCTCGCAGCCCACGGACACCACCGGCAAGCCCGCCGCCTCCTACGTTCCCCTGGTCGGCCGGATCGCGGCCGGCGGCCCGATCCTCGCCGAGGAGTCGGTCGAGGACGTGTTCCCCCTCCCCCGCCAGCTCGTCGGCGACGGCGAGCTCTTCGTCCTCAAGGTCGTCGGCGATTCGATGATCGAGGCCGCCATCTGCGACGGCGACTGGGTCACGGTCCGCCGCCAGCCGGTCGCGGAGAACGGCGACATCGTGGCCGCCATGCTCGACGGCGAAGCGACCGTCAAGCGCTTCAAGCGCGAGGACGGCCACGTCTGGCTCCTCCCGCACAACGCCGCCTACCAGCCGATCCCCGGCGACGAGGCGACCATCCTCGGCAAGGTCGTCGCAGTACTGCGCCGGGTCTGAACCCTGACCCTGCCGTCTCCATCCAGCCCTCGGAACCCACTGCGCCGGTTCCGGGGGCTGTTCTTCGTGCTGCTCGCTCTGCTCGCTTGCCGGTTGCCGGTTGCCGGTCGTGCTCCCGAGAGCTACTTGCCTTCGGCCTTCGCCGCAGCATCGATCGAGGCCAGGGAGCGGCGGGCCTGATTGCGGTCCGTGGTGTACCAGAAGTCCGGCAGCGTGGCCCGCAGGAAGCTCCCGTACCGGGCCGTGGCCAGCCGGGGGTCCAGGACCGCGACGACACCCCGGTCGCCCATGGCCCGTACGAGACGGCCCGCGCCCTGGGCCATCAGCAGGGCGGCGTGTGTGGCCGAGACGGCCATGAAGCCGTTGCCGCCGTGTTCCTCGACCGACTTCTGCCGGGCGCTCATCAGCGGGTCGTCGGGGCGCGGGAAGGGGATCCGGTCCATGACCACGAGCTGGCAGCTGGGGCCGGGAACGTCCACGCCCTGCCACAGCGACAGCGTCCCGAACAGGCAGGTCTTCGGGTCGGCGGCGAACGCCTTGATCAGCTCGCCGAGCGTCTCCTCACCCTGGAGCAGGATGGGGTTGTCGAGCCGCCCGCGCAGCTCCTCGGCGGCCGCCTTGGCGCCGCGCATCGAGGAGAAGAGCCCGAGGGTACGGCCGCCGGCCGCCTCGATCAGCTCGGCGAGCTCGTCCATCATGTCGCCGCGGGTGCCCTCGCGGCCGGGCGTGGCCAGGTGCTTGGCGACGTAGAGGATGCCCTGCTTCGGGTAGTCGAACGGCGAGCCGACGTCCAGGCCCTTCCAGGCCGGTACGTCGTCCCCTTCGACCCCCTCGGGGGACAGGCCCAGGGAGGCCGCGACCCCGTTGAAGTCGCCGCCGAGCTTGAGGGTGGCCGAGGTCAGGACCACCGAGCGGTCCTCGAACAGCTTCTCGCGCAGCAGGCCCGAGACCGACAGGGGGGCGACCCGGAGGGTGGCGCCGAAGCGGTCGTGGCGCTCGTACCAGACGACGTCGTACTCGGAGAGGTTCGTGATCCGCTCCGCCACCCCGTGGACGCTCTCCACGGCGGCCAGGGCCTGCTTGCGGACCGCGTCCTCGTCGTGGACGGACTTGTCGCGGGTCGCGCCGATCGCCGAGATGACGTTGCGCGCGGCATCGCGCAGGGCCATCAGCGCGTAGCCGAGGTCCTCGGGGATCTCCTCCAGCCGGCCCGGGAGCGCCAGCTCCATGACGCGTTCGAAGGACTCGGAGGCGGTCTGGAGCGAGTCCGCGATCTTCTCGTCGACGAGCTTGGCGGCACGCTTGACGGCCCGGTTGACCTGCCCGGGGGTGAGCTCGCCGGTGGCGACCCCGGTCACCCGGGAGACCAGCTCGTGGGCCTCGTCCACGATCAGGACCTCGTGCTGCGGCAGCACCGGCGCGCCCTCGATGGCGTCGATGGCCAGCAGCGCGTGGTTCGTGACGACGACGTCCGCGAGCTTGGCCCGCTCGCGGGCGGCCTCGGCGAAGCACTCGGCCCCGTACGCGCACTTCGTGGCGCCCAGGCATTCGCGGGAGGACACGGAGATCTGCGACCAGGCCTTGTCCGAGACGCCCGGGGTGAGGTCGTCGCGGTCGCCGGTCTCCGTCTCGTCCGCCCAGTCGCGCAGGCGCAGCAGGTCCTTGCCGAGCTTGCTGGTGGGGGTGGCCGCTTCGAACTGGTCGAAGAGGCCCTCCTCCTCGTCCTGCGGTGCGCCCTCGTGCAGGCGGTGCAGGCACAGGTAGTTGGAACGGCCCTTGAGCATGGCGAACTGCGGGCGGCGCCGCAGCTGCGGATGCAGTGCCTCCACCGTCCGGGGCAGGTCGCGCTCGACGAGCTGGCGCTGGAGGGCCAGCGTCGCGGTGGCCACGACCACGCGCTCGCCGTGGGCGAGGGCCGGCACCAGATAGCCCAGGGACTTGCCGGTGCCGGTGCCGGCCTGGATGAGCCGGTGGGAGTTGTCGTCGATCGCTTCGGCGACGGCTTCGGCCATGGCCACCTGGCCGGGGCGCTCCGTGCCGCCGACGGCGGAGACGGCGGCGTGCAGCAGGTCGGGGAGGGAGGGCTTCGTCATAGCACTGCCAACCCTACGGGGCTCCACCGACAGTGACCGCACCGGCGAGGATTCATGGCTGGTACAGGGGGTTGGGTACGGTGCCGTGCTGCACGGCGTGCGGGCGGTCGGGGCGGTCGCGGTAGCCGTCCTCGTAGAGCCGGTTCCGGTTCAGGCAGAGCCGTCCGATGCGCTCGCCGAGCAGGTCGAAGAGCTCGTAGCGGTCCTTGAGCTCGGGGAAGCGGGCCTGGTGGCGCAGGATCTCCGCCCGTACGAGGGCCCAGAACTCGCTCTCCGGGACGCCGAGGCGGTCCTCGCACAGGGCCGAGAGGTAGCGGAAGACGCCGATGAAGAGCCCGGAGTGGATGAACTGGGGCAGGAAGTCGGCGGGCTCGGCGAGCAGGACCGCGCGGACCTCGTCGGGGAGGGATTCCAGCTCGGGCAGGGGTTCGTTGCTGATGTTGACGTCGTCCACGAAGTCCTTCACCGCAAGCCGGACGGGGACCTCGCGCTCGTCGGAGATCACGACGGCGTTCTCGCCGTGCGGGGAGAAGACGGTTCCGTAGCGGTAGAGGAAGTGGAGGAGCGGGGGCAGGAGCGCCGCGAACAGGTGCTGGAGCCAGACGGCGGGGGCCAGGCCGGACCGGGCGACGAGTTCGGCGGTGAAGGAGCGGCCGCGCGGGTCGGTGTGGAGGAGGGAGGCGAGCGTACGGGCGCGCTCGCCGGGGGCGAGGAGGCCGGTCAGGGGCTCGCGCCAGATCGCGCCGAGGAGCTCCTTGTACTGGTACGGGACCTCGGGGAGCTGGTCGTAGACGGGGTGGCGGATGGTGACGGAGGCGACCTCGCCGAGCAGGATGACGCGGCATTCGTCGCGGAGGAAGGGGTCGGAGTCGCGCAGGGAGTGGATCCAGGCGGTGACGGCCGGGGCGGCGAGGGCGAGCTCGCTGGGCAGGCCGCGCCACACCATGGTGTTGAAGACGGAGAGCGGGAGCTTGACGCTGTGCCGGTCGGGGCGGGTGAGGTTGAGGAAGGTGCGGATCGACTGCTGGGGCAGGCGCAGGTCGGGATCGGCGGGGAGCGGGACGAGGGTGCCGGAGGCGAGGGCCGGGGCGAAGAGGGGGAGGACGACCTCGTCCCACTGCCAGGGGTGGACCGGCAGGTAGAGGTAGCCGAGCGGGTCGAGGCCGCGGTCGCGCAGGGCCTGGTCGAAGGCGGCGCGGGTGACGGGGTCGAGCTCGGCGGCGTAGAGGCGGGCGGGGTCCTCCAGGCCGGCGGTGCCGCGGTAGCTCGCGAGCGAGGTGTGGGCGGCGAGCCAGGGCAGCCGCTGGCGGGTGCGGGCCTCGGGGGCCCATGCCGCGGTGTCGGAGGCGGAGAGTCCGATGCGGCCCT
This sequence comes from Streptomyces sp. NPDC057010, assembly GCF_042673805.1. Classification (NCBI taxonomy): domain Bacteria; kingdom Bacillati; phylum Actinomycetota; class Actinomycetes; order Kitasatosporales; family Streptomycetaceae; genus Streptomyces; species Streptomyces sp. NPDC057010. Next base: position 378,894 of record NZ_JBHUSC010000003.1, read on the forward strand.
TGTTGAGGACGAGCCAGGGGTGCCCGGTCTGGTGGCCTTCGAGGTCGGCGTAGTCGAGCTCGGCGAGGACGTCGGCGGTGAGCGCGGTGTGGTCGATCCGGGCGTCGGCGGCGAGGGTGGCGCTGAGCTCGCGGACGAGGTGGCCGAGGGTGGGGCCGTCGAGGCGCAGGAGGGCACGGGAGCGGATGAGGAAGGCGTACGGGTCCCCGAAGGCGGTCGGCGGTTCCGTTGCGGGTGGTGGCGGAGTGAGGGTGATGGTGTCCGGGGCGACGTGCCAGCTGCCGTAGGCGCGGCGGCGGGCCCGGAAGCCGAGGCTGCTGCCGTCGTCGAGGGTCAGGGTCCACGCGTCGCCCGCGGCGGCCGGGGCGGGGACGGGCTGGACGATCTCCTCGTAGGCGAACTCGCCCAGCATTTTGGCGAGGAGCCGGCGGGCGGCGAAGTCCCAGGTTGCGCTGGTCAATTCGGGCGGTGTGCAGGGGTGTTGGGGCGACGGGGGCAGGGCGGGGTCTGCGGAGTCGGGGGCTGCGGGGAAATTCTGCACGGGACTCCTCGGAGATCGGGAACTTTGCTGCGTGGCGCAGAGTTTTCGAAGGGAGAGGTGCGGGGCGCGCTCAGAGGAGATTGCGCAGCGCCCGCTCCCGGACCATCAGGGCGGCGCGCTTCTCGGGAAGGTCGATTTCCGCATGACAGCGGAAACCGGAGCTGAGAAAGGCCGATACGGAGGGGGTGTTGCGGATGTCGGGTTCCGCGATGACGCGTGTGCAGCGGGGGCGGTTGTCGAGTACCAGGTCGGCGACGGCGCGCAGCAGTGTGGTGCCCAGGCCCCGGCCGCGGTTCGTGCCGTCTCCGATGAGCAGGTGGATACCGGTGTCGTGGGGGCGCGCCGGGTAGTGGCGGGAGAGCGGGTCGAGGTCGGCCCGGTAGATCTCCCAGTAGCTCATCGGTGTGCCGTCGAGGAGGCCGAGGCAGGGGATGCTGCGGCCGTCCCCGTCCAGCTGTGCCCGCAGGTGTGCGGCGGTGACGGCGGCGGGGCCGGCGAGCTCCCAGTAGGCGGCCACCTCGGGGTCGTTCATCCAGCCGGTGAGGAGTTCCAGGTCGCGTCCCGGTCGGACCGGTTCGAGGCGGAAGGCTCCGGCGGGGGTGTCGGTACTGCCCCAGTTGGCCGGCGAGTCGAGGAGGTCGGCCTCGGCGAGGAGGGGCAACAGCTCGGCGGTGAGCCGCAGTTCGACGGTGTCGTGGAGGGCGTGGGGCGCGTGGGCGGCGTCGGCGGTGGCGGAGCCGGCGGGATCGGCAGGGGCGTCAGTGGTGGGCATGGGGGCTCTCCTCCGTGTCGGTGCCGACGCGTCAATCGTGAAGGGGGTTGGCGATGGTGACGTAGACGGACTGGGTGTCGACGGGGCCGACGAGTTCGTCGAGGCCGCCCAGGCGGGTGAGCAGGTTCGCCTTGCAGCGCAGGGTGGGTGAGTCGAGCAGCTTGGCGGGGAGCGGGCCGAGGCCCGCGGCCTTGCCGAGGAAGCGGCGGAAGGCGGCGAGGAGGACGCGTTCGTCGGCGAGCCGTTGGGATCCGAAGGCGCCGATGAGGCCGAGCACGTTGTTGATGCCGAGGTAGTAGGCGAAGCGTTCGTCGGTGACGGCGTCGGGGACGAAGGTGTCGCTGGCGCTGCCGATGCCGGGCAGCCGGTGCTCCAGTTCCGCGCGGCGGGATGCGCGGAAGTAGTAGCCCTGGTTGTCGCGGTAGCGGCCGCCGATGGGCCAGCCGGCCGGGTCGAGGAGGACCAGGGTGTTCTGCTGGTGCGATTCGAGGGCGATGCCGGCGAGCGCGTCGAAGGCGAGCACGGGCAGGACCACGTGGTCGAGGTAGCGCAGGAACCACTCGGCGGCGACGGCGGAGGTGGTGTGCCCGGTGGCGGCGGCGAGGGCGCAGACGATCTCGGCGAGCCGGGATCGCATGGTGGTGCGGCCGGGCCAGGGGCGGGGTGCGGTGAGTGCGGCGACGCAGACGGCGTCGTCGCCCGAGCGGAAGGGGTTGTGGCGCAGCAGGGCGTCGAGTCCGGGGACGGGGGTGCCGTCCGGGGAGTCGACGGCGACCCAGGCGGGGTCGCGGACGATGTCGAAGCCGGGGTGGGCCGCCTGCCACTGCTCGGCGAGGCCGGTGCGGAGCAGTCGGTGTACCTCCACTCCGCGGTGGAGCTCCTTGCGGAGGTTCTCGCGGCGGGAGTTGGTGATGCGCAGGGCCAGGGAGAGCTTGAGCATCGCGGGCGCGCCGGGGCGGTGGACGGTGCGGACGGACGAGGTGGGGTACCAGGGCACGCCGTAGGGGCCCAGGTCGTGCAGGAGTCCCGCGTCGCGCAGGGCGGTCACGGCGGGGCGCTGGAGCAGGTCGCGGGCCTGCCAGGGGTGAAGGGGAAGGGGGGTGGTGCCGTCGGGGAGCGGGATCCCGGGGGCGAGCCGGCCGAGGAGCTGGGCGGCGGAGACGGGGCGGCCGCGTTCGGTCCAGGCGGAGTCGGTGGCGAGGACGGCGGGGTCGACGGCGATCCAGTGCAGGGGGAAGGAGCCGTGCAGTTCGGGTGAGTAGAGGCGTGCTTCGGCGTCGGAGAGTCCCTCGCGGCTCTTCGGGTCGGGCTGGAGGGGGTGACCGAGGAGGAGGGACTGTTCGGCGGTCAGGAAGCGGTCCACGCCGATGAGGGCGGGGGCGGCCGGGCGTCGTCGCCGGTCGGCGATGAACTCGGCGGTGCGGCGGGCGGAGTCGGCGACGCGGGCGACGAGTTCGGTGCCGGTGTGGTCGGCGGCGGTGTGGCCGGCGGTGGTGGCCGTGCGGGTGCCCTCGCGGGCGAGCAGGGCGGCGAGGGTGACGGCGTCCACGGCCGGTGCGGTGGCGGGTGCGCCGGCGAGCCGGGCGGGCCCGAAGCGGTGCCAGCCCGCCGGGGACCAGTGGCGGACGGCGACGAGCAGCGCGGTGCCGGATGCGGGGAGGGGGATGCGCAGCAGGGTCCCGGCGGGACCGTCGGGGCGGCCGATACCGGCTTCGCGGACCCAGCACCGCAGCAGGTTCTCGACCGCCGCGGCCTCGGCGGCGACGGCGGCGTCGGGGTGGTCCAGGAGGTCGGGCTCCGCGTCCGGGTCCGGCCCGGCGGTGGCGCCCCACGCCGACCGGAACCGCGGCGGGCCGTCCTTCTGCCGCGGCACCAGGGCCGCCGCCACGGCACCGGTGGCGGCGGTGGCGGCCGGGTCCCGTTCGGCGGGGGCGCCGTGGGGCCCGCCGGCCCCGGCTTCCGCGGCTGCCGCCTGCCCGGGGAGGACGGGGGCCCCGGCCGTCCGGGCCGGGGGTGGTGGGGGTGCCTCCCCGCCACCGGCCGGGCCCGGCTGCGGCAACGTGTGCTCGGGCGTGCCGGGGCCCGGCTCGGCGGCCGGGGCGCCGTGGGGGCCGCCGACCCCGCCCGCCGGGGCGGGTTCCAGCCCCCGGGGGAGGCCGGAGGTGCCCTGGGGTGTCCAGGCGGGGGGCGGCGGTGGGGGCTGGGCCCCGGCGACGGCCTCCGGCGGCGCGGCGGCGGCCGCACCGGCCTCCGGATCGCGGCCGGCTCCGGCGGCGGGCGGCTGCTGCCCGGCCACGGCGTCCGGGAGCGGGCGGCGGTCGGGGGCGGCGGCCGGGAGGGGCCGGTGGCTGGGCTCGCCGGCCGGCGGGCGGGGGTCGGCCGTGGCGTCCGGGAGCGGGCGGCGGTCGGGGAGGGGGCGGGGGCCGGGCCTCGTGTCGGGCAGGGCTGCCGGGTCACCTGCCGCAGGGTGGTGGCCGGCCGCGGGGGCCGGGGCGGCTGTCGGGTCGCCGGTCCGGGGGCGGTGGTCGGGCGGGGTGGGCGTGAGGGGGTGGTGGGGCGGGGTGGACTGGTGCGGGGTGGACTGGTGCGGGTCGGGCATCGCGGGTCCTCGGGGTGGCGGGTCAGCGGGGCCGGTGGGCGGCGGCGGCCGGGATGGCGTCGGCCAGGCGGTCGAGGACCGCGGTGGCCTGCTCGTCGGTCAGGGTCAGTGGGGGGAGCAGCCGGACGACGGCGGAGTGGCGGCCGCCGAGTTCGACGATCAGGCCGCGGTTCAGGCACTCCTGGCGGACGGCCGCGGCGAGGGCCGGTGCGGCGGTCCCGGTGTCGGGGTCGACGAGTTCGATGCCGATCATCAGGCCGCGGCCCCGGACGTCGCCGATGCAGGGCTGGGCCGAGGCCAGTCCGCGCAGGGCCGTCAGCATGCGCTCGCCCAGGACGCCGGCGCGCTCGGCGAGCCGGTTCTCCCGGACGAAGGCGAGCGTGGCGGTGCCGGCGGCCATGGCCAGCTGGTTGCCGCGGAAGGTGCCGGCGTGGGCGCCGGGGGCCCAGACGTCCAGGCCCGCACGGTAGACGATCACCGCCAGCGGCAGGCTGCCGCCGATCGCCTTGGACAGGACCATCACGTCGGGCACGACCCCGGCGTGGTCGACGCCCCAGAAGGCGCCGGTTCGGCCCACGCCCGTCTGCACCTCGTCCGCGATCAGCGGGATGCCCCGGGCCGCGGTGATCTCGCGCATCCGGCGCAGCCAGGCGTCGGGGGCCGGGATGACCCCGCCTTCGCCCTGCAGCGGCTCGAGGATCATGGCCGCGGGGGCGGGCACCCCGCCCTTGGGGTCGTCCAGGAGGTTCTCCGCCCAGCGGGCGCCGAATTCGGCTCCCTCGGGGCCGCCGACTCCGAAGGGGCAGCGGTAGTCGTGCGGGTACGGCAGCCGGGTCACCCGTACGTCGGGGGCACCGCCGGAGGCGTCCAGGGCTCCGGCGGTCATCCCGTGGTACGCCCCGGTGAACGCCAGCAGCCCGGAGCGCCCCGTCGCGGTGCGGACCAGCTTCAGGGCGGCTTCGACGGCGTCCGTCCCGGCCGGCCCGCAGAACTGGATGCGCGCGTCGGCGGCCAGTTCCGGCGGCAGGCTGGCGAACAGCTCGGTGGTGAAGGCGTCCTTGACCGGGGTCGCCAGGTCCAGCACGTGCAGCGGGGCGCCGGAGTCGAGGACTCCCCTGATGGCTTCGAGCACGACCGGGTGGTTGTGGCCCAGCGCGAGGGTCCCGGCGCCGGAGAGGCAGTCGAGGTAGCGCCGCCCGTCGGCGCCCTCGATGGTCAACCCCCGGGCGCGCACCGGGACGATGGGCAGGGAGCGGGCGTACGTCCGGGCGGCGGACTCCCGCTGCGCCTGCCGCCGCAGGATCCCGTCCGGCACGGCCGATCCGCCGGCCGTACCCGTAACTCCGCGGGCACCTGCCCCGGTTCCGGGCTCGGCTCCTGTGCCCGCCGTCGGCCCCGGTCCGCGGCCGCCCTGGGCCGGTACCTGGAAGGGGATCTGCGCCGCGGCCGCCGCGGCCGGCTCGGTCAAAGCCACGAGTGTCGTCCTCCCGCACGGATGTCTCTTCCGGATTGCGCCTCGAACACGAACGCTGCTCCCCCATCCCCCGTACGTACCAACGACGGTGACGGCGCGGGATCACGGGTGGGCCCAAGATCCTTGCCCGCCAAGGGCCGGGAGCGGGGAACCGCGGCCCCGGGCTGTGCCGTCCCCACCCTCGGCGGCATAGTGGGGGGCTGCACTCCACGCCCAGCAACCACCAGGGGGACGAACGACATGCGACCGAACCGACCGGTCACCGCGATCCTGTGCGCGGCCGCGCTCGCGCTGACCGCGGCGGCCTGCGGCCCCGGCGACGGGGAGGCCGGCGGCGACGCCAAGCCCACCGTGGCGGCGAGCCTCCCGAGCGCGGACGGGATCAAGATCCCGGACCAGCTCAAGGACAAGCTGAAGCAGCACGGCTTCGACCTGGAGAAGTGGAAGGGGGGTGAGTGGAAGAACTGGAAGAAGGAGGACTGGCTCCGCGAGGCGGGCGACTACATCAACCCGATCATCGAGGGCCTGTGGGACCCGGACCGCATGCGTGACGCCGAGCAGCCCCAGCGCCCGGCCGTCGACCCGGACGCGGGCAAGGACCAGGGCGTCACCGACCCGACCCCCGCGGCGGTGAGCGCCAAACCCGCGAACGCGCCCTACCACACGAGCGTTCCGGAGTCCGGCAAGGTCTTCTTCGACGGGCCCGAGGGCTCGATGGTCTGCTCGGCGACCGTGGTGAAGGACCCGGCCCACCCCGGCAAGTCCAACATGGTCTGGACGGCGGGCCACTGCGTGCACGCGGGCAAGTCCGGCGGCTGGTACCGCAACATCGCCTTCGTGCCGTCCTACAACAACGCCGGCAAGCCGGCTGCGCAGCTCAAGGGCGCGCCGCGCGAGCAGGTGGCCCCGTACGGCGTCTGGTGGAGCGACTGGGCGCAGACCTCCGACCAGTGGATCTCGACCGGCGGTCCGACCGGCGGCGCGGGCGCCCCGTACGACTTCGCGGTGCTCCACGTGACCCCCGAGAAGGGCAGCGGCAAGTCCCTGGAGGAGACGGTCGGTTCGGCGCTGCCGGTGGAGTTCAACGCTCCGGCCGTGCCGAAGGTCGCGGGCATCACGGCGACCGGCTACCCGGCGGCGGCTCCGTTCGACGGCCAGAAGGCCTACCAGTGCACGGACAAGCCGGGCCGGCTGTCGCTGAGCGCGAACGACCCGGTGATGTACCGCATCGGCTGCACCATGACCGGCGGTTCCTCCGGCGGCGGCTGGGTGGCCGCGGGCGCGGACGGCAAGCCGGCGCTGGTGTCGAACACCTCGATCGGCCCGGCCAAGGCGGGCTGGCTGGCCGGTCCGCGGCTCGGCCCGGAGGCGAAGGGCATCTTCGATGCCGTGAGCGGCAAGTTCAAGTAACGCGACAGTGAATGACCGAGGGCCCCCTGCGATGCAGGGGGCCCTCGGTCATTCACAGCGCTCGGCGCCTACCGCTTCGCCAGCGCGTACGGAGCCAGGTCCGCCGCCAGTTCCTGGTGGACCCGCGCCTTGAGCAGGGTGCCCTCCGGGGTGTGCTCCTCGGAGATCACCTCGCCCTCGGCGTGCGCCTTGGCGACCAGCGAGCCGCGGGTGTACGGCACGAGGGCCTCCACCTCGACCTCGGGCCGCGGCAGCTCGGTGTCGATGAGCGCGAGGAGTTCCTCGATGCCCAGACCCGTGCGCGCCGAGACGGCGATGGAGTGCCGCTCGATCCGCAGCAGCCGCTGCAGGACGAGCGGATCCGCGGCATCGGCCTTGTTGATCACGACGATCTCGGGCACGTTCACCGCGCCGACCTCGCGGATCACCTCGCGCACCGCCGCCAGCTGCTCCTCCGGCGCCGGGTGCGAGCCGTCCACGATGTGCAGGATGAGGTCGGAGTCGCCGACCTCCTCCATCGTGGAGCGGAACGCCTCGACGAGGTGGTGGGGCAGGTGCCGGACGAAGCCGACGGTGTCGGCCAGGGTGTAGATGCGGCCGCTGGGCGTCTCGGCCCGGCGCACGGTCGGATCGAGGGTGGCGAACAGCGCGTTCTCCACCAGGACGCCCGCGCCCGTGAGGCGGTTGAGCAGAGAGGACTTTCCGGCGTTGGTGTAGCCGGCGATGGCGACCGAGGGCACCTTGTTGCGGCGTCGTTCCTGCCGCTTGATGTCGCGGCCGGTCTTCATCTCCGCGATCTCCCGGCGCATCTTCGCCATCTTCTCGCGGATCCGGCGCCGGTCGGTCTCGATCTTGGTCTCACCGGGGCCTCGGGTGGCCATGCCGCCACCGCCGCCGCCACCCATCTGCCGGGACAGCGAGGCACCCCAGCCACGCAGGCGCGGCAGCATGTACTGCATCTGCGCGAGCGCGACCTGGGCCTTGCCCTCTCGGGACTTGGCGTGCTGGGCGAAGATGTCCAGGATGAGGGCGGTCCGGTCGACCACCTTCACCTTGACGACGTCTTCGAGGGCGATGAGCTGGCCGGGGCTGAGCTCGCCGTCGCAGACGACGGTGTCGGCGCCGCTCTCCATGACGATGTCACGCAGCTCGCGGGCCTTGCCCGAGCCGATGAAGGTCGCCGGGTCCGGCTTGTCGCGACGCTGGATCACGCCGTCGAGTACGAGGGCACCTGCCGTCTCGGCGAGGGCCGCGAGCTCCGCGAGGGAGTTCTCGGCGTCGTTCACCGTGCCGGAGGTCCAGACACCGACGAGGACGACGCGCTCCAGGCGGAGCTGTCGGTACTCGACCTCGGTGACGTCTTCGAGCTCGGTGGAGAGGCCGGCCACGCGGCGCAGTGCCGCGCGCTCGGAGCGTTCGAACTGGTCGCCGTCCCGGTCTCCGTCGATCTCGTGGCTCCAGGCGACGTCCTCTTCCATCAGGGCATCGGCCCGAAGGCTCTCGGTGAAGCGGTCCTGGGAAGGGGAAGAAGAGGAGGTCATTGGATCCTTACGTCGATTCGAATAGCACGGTCACGCCACACTAACCGGCAGGTTAGCTGTCACGTCCAACGTGTCCGGTCGCCCGGGGATTCCCCGAGCGGTCCCGTCGATGGTGACATGCCCGTTCCGGGACGGTCACACGCTTTTTCCGCTCCACTCCGGGTGGCCGGGCATCGCCGGGGTGGTCTTCCCGTACAGCCAGGGCTCCAGGAAGGGCCCGACGTCCCGCCCCGCCTCCCGCGAGGCCAGGCGTACGAAGTCGGCCGTGCTCGCGGTGCCGTCCCGGTGCTCGGCCACCCAGCGCCGCTCGACGCGGTCGAAGGCCTCGGTGCCGATCTCCTGCCGCAGCGCGTAGAGGATCAGCGCGGCCCCGTCGTAGACCACCGGCCGGAACAGCCCGATCTTCTCGCCGGGGGCGGCGGCCTTCGGGGCGGCCGGGGGGCCGCCGGCGGCCCGCCACTGGTCGGAGCGCTGGTACGCCTCGCGCATGCGCCGCTCCAGGGAGTACTTGCCGAGCCCGTCCGCGTACAGGGCCTCGTACCAGGTGGCGTGTCCCTCGTTGAGCCACAGGTCCGACCAGCTCCGGGGGGTGACGCTGTCGCCGAACCACTGGTGGGCGAGCTCGTGGACCATGACGGATTCGACGTACCACTCGGGGTAGCCCTCGCCCGAGAACAGGTTGTGCTCGAAGAGCGAGAGGGTCTGGGTCTCCAGCTCGAAGCCGGTGGTCGCCCGCGCGATCAGGACGCCGTAGTTCTCGAAGGGGTACGGGCCGACCCGCTCCTCCATCCACGCGATGTGCCCGGAGGTCTTCTTCAGCCAGGGCTCCAGCCGCTGCCGGTCGGCGGCGGGGACCACGTCGCGCAGCGGCAGACCGTGCGGTCCGGTGCCGTGGACGACGGCGGAGCGGCCGATCGAGACCTGGGCCAGCTCGGTGGCCATGGGGTGCCGGGTCCGGTACGTCCACGTCGTCGCGGGGCCCGTGCGCAGGGCGGGGACCGCCGGCACCCCGTTGGCGACGACCGTGAGCGCCTCCGGTGCGGTGACCCGGAAGGTGAAGTACGCCTTGTCGGCGGGGTGGTCGTTGCAGGGGAAGACGCGGTGCGCGGCGTCGGCCTGGTTGGCCATGGCCAGGCCGTCCTCGGTGGGCACCCAGCCGCCGTCCCCGCGGCCGCGCGGGTCGCTGGTGTGGCGGACGGTGATGTGCAGCGGGATGTTGGCGATGACCGGTCGCGCGGGGGTCAGGACGAGGTCCTCCCCGACGCTCTCGAACCGCGCGGGCTCGCCGTTGACCTCGGCGGACGCCACCTTTCCGTGGGTGAAGTCGAGGTTGATCCGCTCCAGCGGCTGCAGGGCGCGGGCGTCGATGACGGTGACCGCGTCGAGGGGGCTCAGGTTGTCCTTGTACGTGAGGGACAGGTCGTACGAGAGCACGTCGTAGCCGGGGTTCCCGAGCTCGGGGAACAGCCGGTCGCCGATGCCCAGCGGCTTCGGCGGGGGCAGCACGGCGGCGACGAGGGTGAGGGAGGCCGCGGCGAGCAGGGAGGCGCGCAGGCGCGGGGAGGTGAGCTGCATCCACCACCGCTTACCAGGGGCCGCCACCGGGCCGCGCACGGCGCGCGACGGGTCCACCCGAACGGGGCCTTCCGGAGGCGACCGGGCCTATGCGGGGCCGGCCTTCGGCTACGCCCTCTTCACGTCGTACACGCCCGGGACGTCCCGCATCGCCCGCATCAGGGCCGGCAGCCCGCCCGCGTCCGGGAGCTGGAGGGTGTAGGTGTGCCGGACGCGCTGCTCGACGGGGGGTTCCACGGTCGCGGAGACGACCTCGACGCCCTCGCGGGCGATGGCCTCGGTCAGGTCGGCCAGCAGGTGCGGGCGGCCGAACGATTCGGCGAGCAGCGTGACCCGGCAGTCCGCCGTCGCCCGCCAGTGCACGGCGACGGAGGTGCGGCCCACCGCCCGCATCTGCGCGACCGCCGCGCAGTGGATGCGGTGCACGGTGACGGCCCCGCCGCGGACCACGAATCCGGCGACCGCGTCCGGCGGCACGGGGGTGCAGCACCCGGCGAGCCGCACGGTGGCGTCCGGCAGGTCGGCGACGGCGTTGCCCCCGCCGCCCCGGGCCCCGATCACCGACAGCGGTGCGCGGGCGGCCGTGGTGGTGGCCATCGCGCGGTCGGGGTGGGCTTCCAGCCAGCTGCTGATGGCGATCCGGGCGGCCGGGGTGCGCGCGTGGTCCAGCCACTCGGCGGCGGGCCCCGAGGAGGCGTCGTGGGCGAGCAGCAGTTGCACGGTGTCGCCGTCGGACAGCGGGGAGGAGAGGGAGGTGAGGCGCCCGTTGACCCGGGCGCCGATACAGCCGTGGGCCGCCTCGCCGTGCTGCGCGTAGGCGGCGTCGATACAGCTGGCCCCGGCGGGCAGGCCCAGGGTGCCCCCGTCGGCCCGGAAGACGGTGATCTCCCGGTCCTGGGCCAGTTCCTCGCGCAGGACGCTCCAGAAGGTGTCGGGGTCGGGTGCGGACTGCTGCCAGTCGAGCAGCCGGGACAGCCAGCCGGGCCGGGTCGGGTCCACCCGCTCCTCGTCGGGATCGGCGGCGGCGTCGGCCGTTGCGGTGGCGTACGGATTGCCGAGCGCCACCACGCCCGCCTCGGCGACGCGGTGCATCTGCCGGGTGCGGACGATGACCTCGGCGACGTATCCCTCGGGCGTGGCGACGGCGGTGTGCAGCGACTGGTAGAGGTTGAACTTCGGGACGGCGATGAAGTCCTTGAACTCCGAGACGACGGGGGTGAAGCAGGTGTGGAGCTCCCCGAGGACGGCGTAGCAGTCGGCGTTCTCGCCGACGAGGACGAGGATGCGGCCGAAGTCGGAGCCGCGCAGCTCGCCGCGTTTGAGGGCGATGCGGTGTACGGAGACGAAGTGCCGGGGCCGGACCTGTACCTCGGCGGTGATCCCGGCCTCGCGCAGGACGGTCCGTACGGAGTCGGCGATGGCGGGCAGCGGGTCGCGTTCCCCGGCGTGGGCCGCGATGAGCGCGCGGGTCTGCTCGTACTCCTCGGGGTGCAGGATGGCGAAGACGAGGTCTTCCAGCTCGGTCTTGAGGGCCTGGACGCCGAGTCGTTCGGCGAGCGGGATGAGGACGTCGCGGGTGACCTTGGCGATGCGGGCCTGTTTCTCGGGGCGCATCACGCCGAGGGTGCGCATGTTGTGCAGGCGGTCGGCGAGCTTGATGGACATGACGCGGACGTCGTTGCCGGTGGCGACGAGCATCTTGCGGAAGGTCTCGGGTTCGGCGGCGGCGCCGTAGTCGATCTTCTCGACCTTGGTGACGCCGTCGACGATGAAGCAGACCTCGTCCCCGAACTCCTCGCGGACCTGATCGAGGGTCACGTCGGTGTCCTCGACGGTGTCGTGGAGGAGAGAGGCCGTCAGGGTGGTGGTCTCGGCGCCGAGTTCGGCGAGGATCAGGGTGACGGCGAGCGGGTGTGTGATGTACGGCTCACCGCTCTTGCGCATCTGGCCGCGGTGCGAGGTCTCCGCGAGGAGGTACGCCCGCCGCAGAATGGACAGATCGGCGTCCGGATGGTGGGCGCGATGGGCCTCCGCGACATGGCCGATGGCGTCCGGAAGCCGGTCGCGGGACGTGGGCCCGAGCAGGGCCGCGCGCCCGAGCCGGCGCAGATCGAGCCTGGTCCGGCCGCGTCTGCGGAGCTCAGGGCGCGCTTCGGGGTGTGCTTCGGGGTTCGTGGCCTCTGCACTCATGGGCACCTCCGGCGGCTTCGACCGGCGGTGGCAGGCATGGGGTGAGCCCTCAGGGCCGGTGCCTGATGTTACCGACCCCACCACGTGGCGCAGTCCACCTCTCGCTGAGCGTGAAACGGATCACCCATTAGAGGGAAGCTTCAGGCGAAAGCCGTTTCGGTGAGCCAGGCCGCGTCGAACTCGCCCGCGGCCACGATCACGGCCGGTCCGGTCATGTCGATCCGGCCGTCGGGGTGTTCGGTGATGGTGAGGGTGCCGCCGGGGAGGTCGACGGTGTACGTGGCCGGTTCGCCGGTGACGGCCGGGTCCACGCCGTCGCGGCGGATGGCCGCTACGGCCACGGCGCAGGCGCCGGTGCCGCAGGAGCGGGTCTCGCCGGAGCCGCGCTCGTGGACGCGCATGGCGACGTGCCGCGGGCCGCGGTCGACGACGAACTCGACGTTGACACCCGTCGGGTAGGCGGAGGCCGGGCTGAACGCGGGGGCGTCGTACAGCGTTCCGGCGTCGTCGAGGCTTTCAACGAACGCCACCGCGTGCGGGTTCCCCATGTTCACGTTCCGCGCGGGCCAGTTCCTGGCGCCGACGCCGACGGTGACCTCGCCCTCGGGGAGCACGGCGCTCCCCATGGAGACCGTGACGTCTCCCGTCTTGTCGAGGTGGACGCGCTTGACCCCGCCGCGGGTGGCGATCGCGAGGTCGCCGGGCTCGACGTGGCCGGCGTAGTGGAGGTAGCGGGCGAAGACGCGGACGCCGTTGCCGCACATCTCGGCGATGGAGCCGTCGCTGTTGCGGTAGTCCATGAACCACTCCGCCTCGCCGGCCAGGTGCGCGGCGTCGGGGTGTGCGGCGGACCGGACGACGTGCAGGACGCCGTCCGCGCCGATCCCGGCGCGCCGGTCGCACAGCTTCGCGACGGCGGACGCGGACAGCTCGACGGCGTTGTCCTGGTCCGGGACGATCACGAAGTCGTTCTCGGTGCCGTGGCCCTTGAGGAAGGGGAGGGTGGTGTGCGTCACCCGCCCATGGTATCGAGCCGCAGCTCAGGGGCGCGGAGCGGTCCGGTGAGCGGACATCGTGCCCGGCACGCCGAGCTCAGCGCAGCCGGGCGACCCGGTACACGGCGAGTGCCACGACGACGAGCGCGGCGGCGGCGTACAGCGCGGCCATGCGCCAGTCGGGGCGCCGGCCGCTGCCCCTGGCCGGGAGCCCGGGCCAGGTGTAGCCGACCCGGCGGGCGGCCATCATCCCCCAGCCGCCGGCGCAGCAGCTGATCAGGAAGCCGAGCATGGCGACGACGGCTCCGCCGTCGCCGAACTCGAAGGCGAGCGGGAAGGCGAACATCAGCGAGCCGGCGGCGGCGAGCAGCACGATGGGGGCGATCTGCCACAGGCGCAGGCGGCGCTGCGGACGCAGTTCGACCTCGTATTCCGGTCCGGCGGCGGCTTCGGCCTCCGCGGAGTCGGGGGTGTCCGGGCCGTCGGGGGTCAGGCGTGCCGGGTCGGCGGGCAGCCCGAGACCGGCGGGGCCTTCAGGACCGTCGGCGCCTTCGGGACCGTCGGAGCCATCGGGACCGCCGGGAACCGCGGGACCCTCCGGCCGGTCGAGAAGCTTCGGGTCCGCTTCCCGCCGGGTGTCGTCCCGCCCGGTGTCACGAGGGCCGGCCTCCATCGCCACGCGCCCTCCCCACTCGGACTCAGTACGCCGCCATTCACTGCCGGTGACCGCACCCGCAGGAGTTGATGATGGCACGCCCCCGGCCCCCGAACGGGCGCCCGGGGCGTCCCGATGCCATCACGTGATCAGGCTGTAACCGCTCGTTCGACCAACGACTGCGCGAGTCCGGGGAGTTCCCCGCGCTCGGCGACGCCCCCGCCGAGCCAGTGCACACGCGGGTCACGGCGGAACCAGGAGTCCTGGCGGCGGGCGAACCGCTTGGTGGCCCGGACGGTTTCGGCCCGGGCCTCCTCCTCGGTGCACTCGCCGGCGAGTGCGGCCAGCACCTGCTGGTAGCCGAGCGCCCTGGAAGCGGTGATTCCGTCGCGCAGCCCCCGGGCCTCCAGCGCGCGGACCTCCTCGACGAGCCCGTCCTCCCACATGCGGTCCACGCGGCGCGCGATCCGCTCGTCGAGCTCGGGCCGGGCCACGTCGACGCCGATCTGCACGGTGTCGTAGACGGACTCGTGGCCGGGCAGGTTGGCCGTGTAGGGGCGGCCGGTGATCTCGATGACCTCCAGCGCGCGGACGATCCGGCGGCCGTTGCTGGGCAGGATCGCCTGGGCGGCGGCCGGGTCGGCGGCGGCGAGGCGGGCGTGCAGGGCGCCGGAGCCGCGCACGGCGAGCTCTTCCTCCAGGCGGGCCCGGACCTCCGGGTCGGTGCCGGGGAACTCCATGGCGTCGAGGGCGCCCCGTACGTAGAGGCCGGAGCCGCCGACGAGGATCGGTGTGCGGCCTTCGGCGAGCAGTTTGTCGATCTCGATGCGCGCGAGGCGCTGGTACTCGGCGACGCTCGCGGTCTCGGTGACATCCCAGATGTCGAGGAGGTGGTGCGGGACCCCTCCGCGCTCGGCAGTCGTCAGCTTGGCGGTGCCGATGTCCATCCCCCGGTACAGCTGCATGGAGTCGGCGTTGACGACTTCGCCGTCGAAATGACGGGCCAGGTGGACGCCCAGATCGGACTTTCCGGCCGCGGTGGGACCGACGACGGCGATGACCCGCGGTGCGGGGGCTGCTTTCCTCACCGCCCCAGTCTCGCAGCCCCTGGTCAAGACGCGGCCATGTACCCGATCGAGTTACGTGACGGGGTGGGGGTGGGGTCGTTGCCCTGGCGAGGTTCCGGCCCGGAGCGTGCCCGGCACGCTGCGCCCGTCCGTATCCGGTGGAGGCCGGTCCGGCCAAGGCGGAACTTCACTCACACGAGTAACGTTATGGGAGTAGACATGGGCGTTTTTGATCGGTTTTTTCGCCGTAAGGACGAGGTTGCGACCGAGGAGGTCACGGCCGAGACCCTGACGGCGGAGTCCGAGCCGGCCGAAGAGGCCGAGGCCGCGCCTGCTGTCGCGGAGGCTCCGGCGGTGGAAGCCGTGGAGATTCCGAAGCAGCAGTCGGCCGAGGCGGCCGCGGACAGCGAAACCGGCGAGGGCGCCCGTACGTAGCTACCCGCCATTGGAAGGTGACCCATGAGCCTGCTGGACAATCTGAAGGCCAAGCTCGCTCCGGCGAAGGAGAAGGTCGGCGACCTCGCCCAGCAGCACGAGGGCAGGATCGGCGAGGGTCTGGACAAGTTCGCCAAGGTCGTGGACACCAAGACCAAGGGCAAGTACAGCGACCGGATCATCAGCGTCGAGGGCAAGGCGAAGGACGCCCTGGGCAAGATCGCGCACAAGGACAACCCCGGCGGTCCGCCGACGGTACCGCCCGCGGCCACCTGACGCGGTCACGGAAGGGGCGCGGAACCGGCACCGGCCGGTTC